>JANMVC010000494.1:0-5601 GCA_031392315.1 Pyrinomonadaceae bacterium
GCGCGCGTTACCTTCGCGCCGGTGTCATAAACCTGGGAAGCGCGATCGTAGTAAGCCTTCGCATCGTCAAAAACTTCGCCGGCTTTCTTCCCGACTTTCTCGCCGGTTTCGCCGGTGGCCTCGCGAATGATGCTGCCCGCCTTTTTCGCGCCGCGCACTGCCTCATCGGCGACTCGCCGCGCAGTATCAGAGACCTCCGCGTTCTCTGCCAGCCGTTCGGCTTCCACTCGCAGTTTCTCTGCTCCGGAGCTAAGCGTCTCAGCGCCGCGTTTAGCCGCTTCTCCGGCCGCGCGCGTGCCCTCGTCTACGAGATCGGAGATGGCAAACTTCTCGTCAAGTTCCCGCGCCTTTCGGCGGGCCGTTTTTTGCCATTCGTCGATTTTTTCTTTGTAGTCAGCCATTTGATTTAAGATCTGGGATTCAAACGATTGTGCGCCTGCCACCCACTCGGCGGTTCGATTTTGGCCTATGAATTTAGCTGTACGCTCAGGGCCGCCGGTGAGTTCATCCTATCATTCCAGACCGCTTCTGGCCCCACGGGTTCGGTGTTTGCCATCGCACGAGTTGCGAGCTATAGTAGCGACAACTAGATGGTTGGTGAATCCTTCCATCACGTGGTTGCTGGGGTGAGGACAGTGACCACACAGATTAGGCGCGACAGTTGAAAAACCGTCGCGCCTTTTCGCTTTTAATGGTCGCGGGCTGTTCTCGAGTATCTAGCTTTTGCAGGCTGGTAGCACTTTTGTACCGCGAACGCGACGAAGTGTGTCGAGCATCGATCCACTCAAAACAACGACACTATCCGCCGCCCGGTCGATGCCTACCCAAGCCGAAATCAATTGACCCAAATCATTATGGCGCAGTGGGTTTAAAGTGACCCGCGACTTTCGATTGTTGGGATGGAAGTCCTGGCGGGCGACCGTTAGGCAACTGTCACAGTCCACCAAGCCATCTGTCTCGCCCGCGAAAGCAAAGGTAACTGCCAATCCTAATCTTTTGCGGGTCTCTTCCGCCGCTCGCATGGCCTCCAACAACGCATGTCGTTGTTCAGTCGTAAACATTTGACGAACGAAATAAACATTCACGATGGAGTCGGCCTGCCAGTAGGGTGACGAACAAGCCAAATTTTGTTTCGGTGTGGCGCCAGCCAACTCTTTCGCAGACACGGACGTGATGGCGATGACGCACAACACTGAGACTAATATGGACGACAATTTCATGAGTAAACTTTCTGCGCGCGGAGCGCGCTCGGGCGGGACGGAGTAGCGGTGAATTGCGCGAGGACTGGATGACTCCAGCGGTCAGACGGAAACGTTTCGTGAGTCTTTGATTGAGGTGTCCTCGTGAAGTTGCGCCCCGTGGAAAAGCGCGCGAGTGGGTTGCTTTGAGGATCCCAGGCTTCGGGCTATCCACTGGACCTCAACTGCTCTGCCCTGGTGATAGACCAAATGTGAGTTGGCCTCAAAAAATAGGGTGTGGCCCTGCTTCGTAACAATCTCAATTTCGCACGATGTCTGGCGTCGCATGCTTAGTGTCTCTCGAATCATCTGTCGCACAGCTTCGCAATAAGCTGGAGCCACGAGATCTAAGACGGGCAGATTCAGCAACTCTTCCTGCGAGTATCCCGTGAGCTGAGCCGCGGTGGTATTCATTGACGTGCAATTACCGTTGAGATCATGGGTAAAGATAACTTCGTCTGCGTTGTCTACCAGCGCCAGATATCTACGCGCGCGTTCATTCTCTTGAGCTGATTCCCTCGCCTGCTCGAACACCGAGCAAAACAAGCGCTCGATACCCGCCGCAGTCAGGTCGTCTCTCACGAGGCAATCTGAAACGCCACTGCGGATTGCGTTTACCGCTTCGCGCGCATCGTCTGAAGTAACGAGGATTATTGGAGCAATAAAACCAAGGCTGCGAGCCTGGGCAAAGAGCCGCGGGCCGTTTCCGCACGCTGAATCGATTACGCACAGGTCGTAGTCTGTTCCGCGAAAGCCTTCAAGAATCTCTCGGTACGAGAATTTGAAATCAACTGTAAAGCCGGGTATTCCCGATTCGGGTAATGCCTTGCGAACGCTGCAACAGGATTCGGCGGCTTGATCTACAACAAGAGTCTTTATCATGGTCCTTACTCGCGAAGTGGGATGAATGCGTGATCGATAGGAGACGTTGATGTGGTGCGAACGGCTCAGGCAGCCAAGGGAGTAGCTATGTAATTTTTGTCGGGGAGTATGTAATTTTTGTCCGATTGGATCAGCCCGCAGCGTGAACCCAGGAAACCTGAATTAGCTGCTCGCTGGTGATCATTCGTATCGCTTCCTCTTCCTGAATCAATTCTCAAAATGTTTCAGGAAACAAAAATACTATTTCCAATTCTTCGGCTGACGGCAAAACCAGAATCGAATTTCCTTGCCTGGTGTGGCGAAAGAGTCAGCGCCTCTATTTTTTGCCGAGGCCAAAAACCTCATAAGTCCCGCTTTTCAAGTTCCTATGCGGCTGCATGAAGGAATGGCACCACGTGTGCCAGACAAGCTAGCGCTAACAAAACTAACGGTCAAAAGTTGTCGAGCATCCTCGATCTCAAGACGGCACGGGGCTTGCCAAAGTGTGCGTGAGTGTAGTGCACCTGTTGCTGCCAACTCGCCCAAATTGAAACTAGAAACTTCCATAATTCTGAGTCAGCCTTGATTCTGAGTTCAGTTTCAAACCACGCTTCCAGTTCGCGTATTGAAAGCCAAGCGTGACCGCCTTTTCGGACGGTCAAGACCGCCTCTTTCCCAACCGACCAAGCCGCCTACTTCAAGATCGAACCTGCCAATGCCACACCTTACTTCATTACAACGGTTTACTTGCCGCCTCCTGACAATTGCTGCGTTCGCAGCCTCCGCGGTCGTGCTGCTGCCCTCGTTTCAAGCTTTCTTGCCTTCGACCCTTTCTGCAAAAGCCGCTAGCACCTCCGAAACCGACGTTTCGCTAACAGCGAAGCAAGCGAAGTCGAGCTTCCAATGGAATATCAAGGATGCCAGTCTCCCCTTAATTAGCTTTCCCGATCATATTGGCGGCAGCGTGGACCTTTCGCTCACTTATTCCATGGATCAGTTTCAGTTTCCACTCTTCCAGTCGCTTTACTACAACGCGGAAGCGGGCAAATACATTTTGATGGTGATGTCTGAACGTGACGGCGCGAAGTTTATCGATTTGCCTCGCACCAGCGGCGAAGCCACGGTACAAGCACTCAACAACTCGCTTCGTCTTACTGTCGGAGGCGACGCCAAGCTGATCCGCACCGAAGATGGCACGACTTACGCCTTTGCAAAATTGGCCGATGGCGAACTTCACTGCCGGCAAATCAAGGATCGTGGCGGCTTGGTGATCGACTTTGGTTACACAAAGGCCGCCTCGCTCGCCACCATCACCGACGACTCGGGAAGAACAGTTCGATTTGGTTACACAAAGGATTACCTCAGCTCGATCACGCAGACCTGGGGATCGGAAGCCAAAAAGAAAAAGACCTGGGCCATCGACAACGATGCAATAACGACCGCGGGTTCCGTAAATTTTGCCCACGCCCGAGCGGGCACCACGAAGCGCATCCCCACCAATGCGGTTACGTCAGCCTATACCCAGGAGATGGCTGCCTCTGATTTGGCACTGGCTGCGATTTTCGGTGGCGATGGTGCAATGGCGGCGGGCAACGGATTCGAGCCTGTCGAACTCGGTAGCCAGTATCCGCTTTACCGCGGAGATTTAGTCGGAGACGACGGCGTAGTCAGGCGTGGTCATCTCTCCTTTGCCATGCACTTATACGGTAGCCCTGACGGCACTGCCGAGGCTGGTGTCTATGTCCCTGCCGGTTTCACTTCACATAGTGCTGAGCCAACTCCGACCGACGCAGCCATCTCCTTTTATTATCCCCGTCTCGGAAATTTAACTGACGTGACGCTCGTCGTCTTTCACGTTGCCAACTTTCACATCGCTTCTGAAGGCGAACGCATTCGCATTGGCGACATTGGCGGACGCGGAGGCTCAGTAGCTTCCTACAAGCATTCGCATATCGAATTCTATCGAGGCAACACCGGCCTCCCATCCTCCGTTGCCCGCGCCAGCCTGCGCATTGACCCTGCCGTCGTTTTTGCATCCCCAAAAGCCATAGCTTCTCGCTAAACGGGACGACCGTTCCCGTTCTCTTGCCACTCCCCTTCTTGCCACCTGTATCGCTCGCACCGAGCGACTACCAACACCCCAAAACGAGAACCATCATGAATCTAGTAAAACGCGAACCCCTCAAGACAATCTTTCAGGCGACGATCCTTTTCGCCTTCATCATCACACTGTCAGTGCTGACAGCAGTGGTGGCGAAACCGGCTTCCCCTAAGACGCAACCCAAGGCGCAGGCTGCAAAATCTCAGGCGCAGGCGAAGCAACGAAACGAGACGAAATCCGCAAAGGCGAACGCCCAAGCCACTCGTCGGGACACCCGCCAGGCATCCACAAAGGGCCGAAACGATAAAGTCGCGCAGCGTTCAGTTAAACCTGCCGACAAGGATGTTCGCGCAGTCAATCGCAATCAGACGAGCAAATCGTCAGTCGCGGAACTTCGCGCTAACCGCAACAATCAGACCTCCACTTCCAAAAAGAATCAGCGCGCTGCCGAGCAGCGAGCGGCCGAAGCTCGGCGGGCGGAAGCACGACGCCAGGCAGAAGCAAACCGGCTGGCGGCGATCGCGCGTGAACGTGCTGCCGATCAGGCGATGCGCGACGAAGTGCAGGCAATGATCGCGAGAGACAACACTGCCGGCGAAGATCCGGAAGTTCGTGCCGCTGCTGTGAAGGCTTTAGGCAATCACGCCGGCACCGTAGTGGTGATGGATCCAAAGACAGGCCGCATCTATTCCATGGTGAATCAGGAATGGGCCGTGCGCCGCGGATTCAAGCCTTGTTCGACAATCAAGCTGGTAACCGGAGTCGCTGGATTAAACGAAGGCGTCATTGACCAAAGCAACACCGCTAGCGTTTCCGACAGTAATCACGACAATTTGACCACGGCCCTCGCCTATTCCAAAAACGACTACTTCCAACAGGTCGGCAGTCGCGTCGGTTTGGAAAAAATGGTTTCCTATTCGCGCCAGCTCGGACTCGGTGAAAAGACCGGCGTCAACTCGCCAAGTGAATTCAAAGGACAGGTGCCATCACCGCACTCAGGCCTGTCAGTCAATCGTATTTACTCACATGGCGATGATTTCAAAGTCACTCCGCTGCAACTCGCTACGCTCGTCTCAGCCATGGCCAACGGCGGCAAGCTGCTCACGCCACGCATCCCTCAAAGCTCGCGCGAAGAGGCAGGTTTCAAAGCCAAGGTTCGCCGGGTAGTGAACATTCAAAGCAACACGCTGGCATCGATGGTTCCGGGAATGGTGGGCGCAGTTAACTATGGTTCAGGACGACGCGCGCATCATTCAGGCGCCACCGTCGCAGGCAAGACCGGTACCTGCATCGAACAAGGAACCTGGGTTGGTCTGTTTGCTTCTTACGCGCCAACTGTGAATCCGCGCCTCGCAGTAGTCGTGATCGCCCGCGGCCCAGACGCGCGCGGACACTTTCCCG
>JANMVC010000051.1:0-16960 GCA_031392315.1 Pyrinomonadaceae bacterium
GGTCCGTAAAGAAAAAAGAGCCGTCCCCACGCCGCGCTTAGCTTAACTTGTCTACTGAAAGCGGTGAGCAATATTTGAAAAGCGTGCTTGCATGCGCCGTAAGTTGTAACCGGCTTGAGCCGAGTGGTCAGCTCGGAACAATGCCCGTCGCTCCAGTCATACTCAGCGCAGGAGCCGACACCAACTACCCGCTGGCCGCCGCCGTCAGCAAAAGCTTTCAACAAATGCTGGCCGGCCTCGACCCAACGAAAGTTTTCCGTCGCGGTCCAGTACTTTCCGGGCACGGCATACCAGGCGCAATGCAGCAAATGCGTTGGCCTAACTTCAGCGAGCAAGGCCGAGGTTTGCGGTGGGTCCAACAGATCAGCTTTATGCCAGCGCACTTCCGACGAAGCCGGCGGCGGCGGCACATGTTTTTGCGAAGCGACGGCGTGCAACTGATAGCCCCGGGCCAGCAGCGCAGGCAGACAGTGCCGGCCCACGAAACCGCTCGCACCTGTAAGTAGAACTCGTTTCATCCGTTAAAAGTCAGGATACGTCTGATCTCTGGCAATGATGATCCGCTCAGCTTGCGGCCAGTCTATGCCAAATGCCGGATCGTTCCAGCGCACGCCGCGCGCGCTTTCTGCGACATAAGGCGCCGACATCTGGTAAAGGACTTCCGTCTTGTCGACGAGCGTTTGAAAACCGTGGGCAAAGCCTTCGGGAATGTAGAGCTGGCGATGATTTGCAGCGCTGAGCTCAACCGCAGTCCATTGCTTGAATGTTACCGACTCCGGCCGCAGATCTATGATCGCGTCGTAGATGGCGCCCGCAGTGCAGCGCACCAGTTTCGGTTGTGCATGGGGCGCAATCTGAAAATGCATTCCTCTCAGCGTGCCCGCCTTACGGTTGAAAGAAATATTGGTTTCAACCGCTTGCGGGTTTAGTCCCCGATCCGCAAACTCCACTTCCGACCAGCAGCGCGCAAAGAAGCCACGTTCGTCCTCGAACTGCTCAAGGTCGACCACAAACGCTCCCGGCAATTTGGTTTCAGTAAAGATCATGAGACTCACTCGCCCGCCGGGGCTTCCAACGAAGCCGCATTCGGCTCGACTACCTGGACCTCGGGAATCGGAATGATAAATCGGCCGCCTCGACTCCGGTACTCGCTTTGTTGCTGAAGAATCTCCGCGGCAAAGTTCCAGGTGAGCAGCAGCACATAATCCGGCATCGTCTCAAGCAAATGTTCCGGAGCGTAAATCGGGAGATGCATTCCCGGCGTGTAGTAACCTTGTTTCGCGGTACTGCGATCCACGACATAGTCAAGCGTCTCACCGCCGATGCCAAAATAGTTTAGCAGCGTCGTGCCTTTCGCCGATGCGCCATAGACGGCGATCGTCTTCCCGTCTGCTTTCAAATCCCGCAGCAGCGTGACCAACTCGTTGCGCAAGCGGTCAACGCTTTCCCGAAAGCCGCGGTAGTACTCAAACTCGCCGGCCCACGCCTTCTCGTTCGCGAGCAACTGCAGCGCAGCCGACGATGGGGACCGTTCCTGCGCCGCGCACTCTTTAACGGCGTAGATGCGTAGCGTGCCGCCGTGGATTGGCAGCCGCTCAACATCCTGTATCGCGAGATTGTGGCGGCGGAAGAGTTGCTCAAGCGTTGTCAGAGAGAAATAACAGAGATGCTCGTGATAGATCGTGTCAAATTCCGTGCGGTCGATCATGTCTTTCACGTAAGGCACTTCAATTACCGCGACACCATCATCTTTGAGTAACGATGCCAGGCCGCTGACGAAACCATTTAGATCGGCGACGTGCGCCAGCACGTTATTAGCGTGAATGACATCAGCGCGTTTTCCCTGCTGGCTTAATTCCGCAGCCAGGGTTGGTCCAAAGAATTCGCTGAGCGTGGGAATGCCGCGCTCTTCCTGGGCGACACGCGCGATATTAGTTGCCGGTTCGATGCCCAGCACGGGAATGCCAGCTTGTTTGTAATATTGGAGGAGATAACCATCGTTGCTGGCAATCTCAATTACCAGACTGTCGCTGTCGAGGTGGCGCGAAGTCGTAAGTTCACCGGCGATCGCTTCGGCATGACGGAGCAGCGTGTCAGAAAAAGATGAGAGGTAAAAATATTCGCGGAACAACTGCTCAGGCGGCACTGTCTCCGTTATCTGAACCAGCGTGCATGCAGGACAAAAAACAACTTCGAGTGGGTATGCAGCTTCAGGTTCCTTGAGCTGCTCGGCGGTTAGCAGGGCATTGGCGAGGGGAGTCCGACCGAGGTCGATGACTGGGCGCAGTTCGGTCGCGCCGCACGAGCGGCACCTGGGTGACGGGGTGTTGCTCATGCGTGAGTTCCGAGGAAGGCGTGGTACCAATCAATTGTGCGGCGCAGCCCTTCATCCAAACTAAACAGTGGGTGCCAACCGAGCTTTTCGCGGGCCTTCGCGGCGCTGAGATACTGATGACGGATTTCGTTTGTCGCTTCGTTGCGCACTTCAGGCTCAAGCTTTGAGTTCATCAACCCGAGCAGTCGTTCGACCAACTCCAGTACCGTTACTTGTATTTCGTTTGAGAAGTTGAACGCCTGCCCGCGCAAGTCGGGGTTGGCGGCGAGCGCTTCGGCAAGCACCATATTAACGGCGGCGCCGTCTTCGGCGTAGAAATAGTCGCGCACGTACTGGCCGTCTGAACGAATGATTGGCCGTTGCCCACGCAGGACTGAACGAATCGTGCCGGGGACGATGCGGTTCCAGTTTAGATCTCCGCCGCCATAGAAATTGCCGCATCGCGTGATCGCTACCGGCAACTTGTAGGTGGCGGCATACGACTGGGCAATCAAATCAGCGCACGACTTACTGACGTCATACGGATGCCGTCCCTGGAGCGGCGCGTCTTCGGTATAAGGTAAGACCTCATGATCGCCGTAGGCTTTGTCTGACGAAGCGATCACGATCTGCTTCACAGCAGGACTACGGCGACAAGCTTCCAGCAGTGACCAGGTACCCGCGATGTTTGTTTCAAAGGTTGAGACAGGATTACGATTGGCGATGCCAACGATGGTTTGCGCGCCGAGGTGGATGACAGTGTCGCTTTCGTATTCACCGAGCGTCCGTTCCAGTAGTGCTTGATCGCGCAGGTCGCCTCGTACCACCTTCACTTGTTCGAGCAGGTCGGCGCGTACCAACTCGCTTTGCGGCACCCAGTCGCGCACCAGACAAACAACGTCCGCTTTCATTTCGAGCAAACGGCGGACGAGCCAACCGCCAATCAAACCGGTTGCGCCCGTCACCAGCGTGGGACGGTCGAGCCAGAACTCACCTTTACCGCTACGTTCCGTCATCTACCAAATCTTCCAGGGGGCCTGCCCTTCGTGCCATAGATGTTCCAACAACCGCTTGTCGCGGAGGGTGTCCATGCACTGCCAAAAACCTTCGTGGCGGTATGCCGCCAGTTGCCGGTCCGCTGCCACTCGTTCCAGCGCGTCTATCTCGAGGCTGCTGTCGTCGCCGTCGAGGTACTTGAAAATTTCAGGTTCGAAGACAAAAAAGCCGCCATTGATCCAGCCTTCTCCGATCTGAGGCTTCTCCGTGAACTCGACCACGATGTCGCCTTCGAATACGAGGCCTCCGAAGCGGGCCGGCGGCCGCACTGCCGTAACCGTGGCGAGGCGCCCGTGGCCACGGTGAAATTTGAGCAACTCCTCCATGTTAACGTCACTCACACCGTCGCCGTACGTCATCACAAAAGCGCCGTCTTTGAGGTATGGCTCCAGCCGTTTCACCCGCCCTCCGGTATTAGTGTCCAGGCCGGTGTTCTTGAGGTGGATGATCCAGTCCTCACACTCACGATCCTGCTTGTCCACTTCACCCCTGCCGAGGTCGATACTGATGCTCCCGTCGAGGCTGTAGTAGTCCATGAAAAAGCGTTTGATGACTTCGCTACGGTAGCCGAGCGCGAGATAAAACTCTTTGAGTCCGTAGTGAGCATAATGTTTCATGATGTGCCAGAGGATCGGGTGCCCGCCGATCTCGACCATCGGCTTGGGCTTAGCCTCGGTCTCTTCCGATAGGCGCGTACCCAAGCCACCCGCCAGGATGACAACTTTCATACACACTCTTTCTTTACTGGAATGCGATTTCTAACGACGACCAAAGGACAGCGAGAGCGGCGCCTGCAGTCTGCCGAGCTTCGCTTTTGCGATAAGCGTCCAGTTTGGCGCCCCCATCAAGAAGTAAGCTGCTACGGCCCTGGCTCGGTCCTTAATAGACTTTCCCGCCCGATACGCTTCCCTCAATTGAAAAACTTCTTCGGTAATAACGTTATCGATGTCATCCTGCCGCCAGGGAATTGGACACTTACTACAGATGATTTCGTCCTGCCGTAAGAGTCCGGCGACATCTGAACCCATTCCGGCAAGCAGCTTCGCGTGTTCCTCTTCAGCCGCGGAAGCTCCCGATGTTTTGGTTTTGATCTGGACCAAATTTGCAGCCGCTTCTACAGGCATCGGGCTTTTGGGTTTTGCCGGAGCCTTCGAACTGAACAAGGCCCGGGCGCGCTGGAAAGTCGAGTTGTTCCAAACATCAAAAAAGCCATCTTTTGTTGAGTAGCGACCAAAATCGGTGGCTTCTCCGGCAGACGCGCAACAGGGGGAAACGCTGCCATTGGGATTCAGCACAAATATTCCATACAGCCACGAGCAGGGACGCCCGCTCTTGTCATGTTTTTCCGTTTCCAAACGGGAATGATGAGCCTGGTGATATAAATTATATTCAGGAATTGTCGACGGCTCGTATCCTTCATCATGAGGCGCAACCGGCATGATGGCTCCCTCGACTACGACCTCGTCGGCGCCCCACTCCCTAAACTCTGATAGCGCTTGTCCTATTTGATGTTCATTGTGCTTGAAGACCAAAAACTGCCAGACGACCTTTGGCGTTTGCACGCCGAATCGCTTTTTGGCCTCCTGGATTCGCAGCATGTTCTCACGGACAAGTTCGAATTCACCGCGCAAGCGATATTTTTCGTAGACATCACTGGTGGTCCCATCGAGAGAGACTATCAACTTGTCCAAACCGCTCTGCACCAACCGGTCGATGTATTCAGCTGTTAGTTTCAAACTGAGATTCGTGCTCATCACGATGCTCATGTCCTTCGACTTGGCGTACTTAACCATCTCCGGCGTTTGACGATGAAGCAGCGGTTCTCCCCAGTTGTACATGTACAGGCTGAAAACGTAATCGCCGAGTTCATCAATGGCTGACTGGAACAAGTCCCACTTGATTGTTGCCGAGGGGCGAAGTCCCAGTTGCAGTCCCGTTGGGCAGGCTGGGCAACGTAGATTACAGAACAGGGTGGGTTCGATATAGGCTTGCACCGGGTAGTTGTGCAGACGTCTTCGCTTCAAGGCCATGTTTAGCCTGAGCTTAAAAACATTGAAATAGGCGCCGGTCTTCTTCATCGTGCTGCGGTGCTGCTGTCTGCGGAAGGGCTTAAGCGTTCTGAACTTGTTCTAGTAGGTTTGTTAGTCCATGTCAAAAGGGGACGCACCACACCCAGCACGGGTCCGCCGTAAAGTCCCCGAGCAGAGTTCTCATTCAACGAGTCAACCACCTGAAATCGCAACGCGTCCCGCTCCAGGGCGTGTGTGAAGTTGCCATCCATTATCGTATTGATCGATACCGTTACAGTTAGGCCTCCTTCGGTTAGAAGGTCGCCCGGAATCCGACAAGTAGAGACGGAGCGTCCCGTGTAGTTCACATCCTGGCTCTCCAGAAAGCGCTGCGAAGTGCCGCCGGATGAGAAGACACAAATGCCTTCGTCGTTGTGACAAATAATAACAGGAGAGAGACGTTTTCCCGGGCTCAAGATGTCGTATTCGATCTCAATAAGAAATGGCTTGCGGATATCCACAGCTTCGGTTATCGAACCCTCTTCGGATCGTACGCGTACCGCTCGCAATCGAACCACCTCATCCCCGGGTGCCCGGGCCAAGTCTGGCCATTCGCGCACGCCTGCCGACTCAGCCGCGGCAGAACCGAGATAAGAGCTTACCACTCGTGGTGCCGAGTCATCGTCAACCAACTTGCCCTGATCGAGCAAAATAGCCCGCTGGCACAAACGAGTAACCGCGGGCATGTTATGAGAAACAAAAATGACGGTGCGCCCTTCTTTGCTGACACCCTCCATCTTGTCGAGACACTTCCGTTGAAAACGCAGGTCGCCGACAGCCAGTACCTCGTCTACGATCAGAACTTCCGGTTCGAGGTGTGCGGCGACTGCGAACGCCAAACGCAGGTACATGCCGCTTGAATAATGCTTGACCGGCGTATCTATGAATCTTTCCATCTCGGCGAAGGCTACTATCTCGTCGAACTTCTTAGCGATCTCCGCGCGCGACATGCCGAGGATTGCGCCGTTCAAAGAAATATTCTCCCGGCCGGTCAATTCCGGATGAAAGCCAGTGCCGACCTCAAGCAGCGATCCGATGCGACCGTAGAGTTCGATCCGTCCCGTGGTCGGCTCCGTGATCCTCGACAGCAATTTCAGGAGCGTGGACTTACCGGCGCCATTTCGTCCAATTATGCCTACAACTTCCCCGGGGTAAACGTCGAAGTTAACTTCTTTCAGCGCCCAAAATGTTTCCTCATTTGATGAACGCTCACCGGCCAACCATCGGAACGGAGCTGTCGGCAGCGATGTCAGTGCTTCTCGCAGTGTCAGGTATGAGCTTTGCGGGGAGCCTATGCGGTATTGCTTACCGACATTCATGACTCTAATGATCGGTTTCATCTCGCTAAATAATGTCGGCGAATCCCTTTTCCATTTTTCGAAATTGATGAGAGGCGTAGACCAGCAAAACCAGTGTCACGACCAGGGAGATCCCGAGAGCTTTCCAGTCAAACGCTCGTCCAAAAAGTGCGGCTCGATAGCCGTCGATAATGCCCACAAATGGATTGAGTGCATAGATTGTCCGCCACTTTGCCGGGACCACGCTCGCTGGATACGCGACTGGAGACATGTACATCCAGATCTGTACTAGAAAAGGCATTGCGAACTTCACATCGCGATACTTTACGTTGATGGCGGAAATCCACATTCCTACTGAGACTGCCAGCAGGATTGTCAGCAATACCAGCGGAATTAGAAACAAAGCATTCATCGTGATGCCGATCCGGTAATAAAACATTAGAACCACCAACATCGGGAACGCGACGGCCAGGTCAACCAAGCCCGCACAGACTGAAGCGATCGGAATTATCGGTCGCGGAAAATAGACCTTCGTGATCAAGTGAGCGCTGCCGACGATACTGTTGCCGCTGGTAGTGATCGCATTAGCGAAGAAGGTCCAGGGCAAAAGGGCCGCGTATGCAAAGACGGGGTAGGGAATTCCCTGCGAATCTATTTTGGCCACGCTGCTGAAAATGAATGTAAAAATCAGCATGGTCAGTAGTGGCTGAATAATTGCCCACGCCGCACCCAGCAAGGTCTGCTTGTAACGTATCTTGACGTCGCGCCAAATGAGGAAATAAAGAAGTTCACGATGGGCCCACAACTCGTGCAGATTCAAGGCGACGTGGGATTTGCTCGCTTGAATCGTCACGAGCGGCGTTTGCGGTAACTTCTGTAATTCTGCTTGGGCCAATTTGGTTTGATTGCTACGAGATGCGAGGCTTCCGGGAAGGAGCGTCGGCGTCATCCCACTCATTCACTTAATGCACAGTATTCAGGATGTCGTTAACAGGGTTTGAGTCTAGTCATTGCCATCCATTGGCGTCAAGCAGGGAGTCCCTTGGGCGTACCAGGATCCAAATGCCGAGAACCGGGTGTCCGTGAGCGGAAAAGGAGCAATAACGTCAAATCTAGGAGGAGGACTGCAAGAAAAAAGAAGAACTCCGCCCGCGTCCTCACTGAGGACGCGGGCGGAGTTTCTGCGAATGTTAGGACGGGCCGTTTAGGTTTCAGTGATGTTGTTGATCACGCCCGAATCGGTTGTCCCGTCGCGCATGTTCGAGTTATACGACTTGAGCGTCCCTCCGACGTTATGCAAGGTAGTGCTATTGCCGGCGAAGAGGGTCTTGGCGACTCGCGCCGTCCCCAAGTCAACGCGAATACCGCTCGTGTTGTAGGTGATGCTGGAGCCCGAGATATTCACCTCGGAGGTAGCGCCGGCTACGCGGATGCCGGCAGCGCCAGCGCTGTTGCTGGTCGAGATCGTGCAGTCGTTGAGCGAGGCGACCGTGCGCACATTGGCCTCGAAGCCGTCGCCGGCGTTATAAATCGATACGTCCTCGATGGACGCGGCAACCAGGCCGGAAGCGTTAGTGGCCTGCGTGATGATCCCGTTCCCCACGATGTTCCTGATGGAGACGTTCCTCATGTAGAGTTCGGCCACGTTCGCGCCGGCAATGTTGACGTCCACCCCGTCACCAACCATGCCGTCAATGACGGAGTTCTCGATAACGAGCGAAAGGCCCGCGATCATGCGGATGCCGTCGGTGCCTGTGCTGGCCCCGTTGATGTTGAGCCCGTCAAGTTTCACCGATTTGCGAATGTCATTCACGTCGGTAATGTTGATGAGAACACCTTGCGGCGCAAGCGCTGAGAGAATCGAGCCATAGCCCGCACCGCCGCCACCACCGTTGATGGTGATAGATTTGGTTATGGTCACAGTGCCAAATCCACCCGGATCCAAAGTACTGATTTCACCGTCTTTGGCGGTTTTGGAAATTGCGCCTGCGTAAGTCTTGCATGGTGCTGTACGACTGCAGGGGTTGACGTCGTCGCCGACGCCGGAAACCCAAGTGCGCGTGGCTTGGGCCTGGACGGCCACACTGGCTAACAGTGTGAAGCAAACAAGAACCAGTAATTTCTTAAAGGGAAAAATCTTGGTCATTTTGATCTCCTTCGATTGGGGTTATGGTTTCGTCGGGTTGCGTTACGTATTTGGAAAGAATTGTTGCGGTATTGATTACTAGATTGAGTGAACTCTACGGCCGAACCTTGATGTCACCGTCGCCATTCTTTACTTTTATGAGAGAGAAGGAAGAAAGCGGAAAGCTCTGGCATCCTATGAAATCACTTTTTTCAGAAGATATGCCCATGTCGCCATCTCGCTCTCCATCCGTAGCTAACCAACTTGTGGCTATTCCTGTGTCGTTCTCCACCTCGCCGTCACTCGCCACCCAAGTGCGGGGCTTGGGGTTATAGAGCCCCCAGGTCAACCTGTCAGCGGATGCCGACTTAAGGCCATCGCCCCGGTCTTGAACTACCAGCAACACGCGTTGGCCGACATATCTCTTGCTATTCGATTCGAAGACACTCCCGCTCATCACCGCTTGGGTTCCCGTTATGACCATGCAGTCAAACGATGCCTTAAAATAGAACTTGGAACCAGGTTCAACCCTTTTTGCGTCCGGCTCCTGGCCGTTCTCGCTCGTGCCATCCATACTCTGCCGAACAGTTTCATTGAAGGCGGAGAAAGTCATTTGTCCGGTTGTACTGCCATCGTCATGCAGCTGGGCTTCAAACTCAGCATGGGTTACGGCACCATCAGCCAGCGAAACCCTGACACTCCCGGTGGCGCTCGGTTCCTCTTTATCTTTATCGGCTCGGCTCGAATGAAGGGGCTGGAAGGCCAGCAAGCAGAACACTGCAAGCAAGAAATAGCACTTGCTTCTAAGTCTAAGTGGCATACCTATCCTATTAGATAACACAGCTTTGCAAAATGAGTAAGCTTCCAAGCCTGTTTGGAGTAAGAACCTCACCAAATGAATTCTACCAGGGGGTAGCAAGAGCATGCGTTACGCGGTTTCACCGCTGCAGGAGAGCTCTCGTGGAGAAGTTTGGTCAGCGAGATACGTGGAATCAGCAACCCTGTCGATCTTACTTGTAACAACGAGAACCTTACGGCGACCCAATAGAAAAGCCATCCGATTTAGATGGAAATAAGAGGTGACCTTTTACCCGTCTCAATGAAAGAAGTCAAGTATTATTTTGTTACTGTTACCGCTCGGTCGGTCGTGAATTTCGACGTGCTGCCGTACGAGGAAAATCTCGACAACCTAAAAGACATGGGTGAAAGTCGGCATCGGCAGGTTTTCTGCCCTCACACCAGCACAAAAAAAAGCCTGCGCACCGCATGCACGGCGCGCAGGCGAAAGATAAATCAAACGGTGCTTACTGCGGAGCTACGAACTGTATCGCACCGCCGGTGATCGAGTCGACAATGTAATTATCGCCGAAGGTCTTGACATTGTTCGCAGCGCTCTGCGAAATGCCCGTACCATTACCGATGATTGACGAGCCCCCGATGCGGGTGAAAGTGCTAGGTCCCGCTGCCAACCCGGTTCCGGTATTGGCGATTAAGTCGCAGTGAATCAGGTCGGCTCCGGAATTCGCAGCGGTCAAACTCACACCCGTGACGTTGTATGAGACATTAGAGTTACGAGCTTCCAAAAAGGCATTCGCGTTCAATAGGACTCCTTCTGCCGCATTGTGCTGGACAGTAGAGTTCTCCAGGGTTATGAGCAAGACACCTGTAGTTGTCGTTGCCCTTATTCCCTTGAGGTTGTTGTAGATCGTCGAGTCCTTGATGGCGACAGTAGCGGCTGTGGTCAAGGATATCTCAATGCCCACTCCGTTACCTACCGCAACAAAGTTGAAGATCTTGCAGTCCTCAATCCGAAGCTTACTGCCTTGAATAAACCTAACGCCGAAGACTCCCGGTAGGTTTGGCGGGCCTCCATTGATCGAAAGCCTGCGCAGGGTAACGACAGCCCCGGCGCCGTTGACAATAACGCCAGTGGTGCTGCTGGCCAGAATACCGCCGAACCCGGACCCATCCCCGCCGTCGATGGTAATTGATTTGGTGGTAGTCACAGCTCCGAAACCAGCCGGATCGAGGGCGTCGATTTCGCCGCCGGTGGCGGTTTTGGAGATTGCGCCGGCAAAGGTTTTGCAGGGGGCGGTACGGCTGCAGGGGTTAACGTCGTCGCCGACGCCGGACACCCAAGTACGACTTGCCTGGGCTTGGGTCACGGACGCAAAAGCGAACGTAAAGATCGCGATTGCCAGAACCTTGATGGTGAACCGAAACTTGTTCATTTGGAGTCTCCTTTTTCAGTTGAAAGTAGGGGATGGCCACCAGTTGAACACGGAGAGTTCCGGTCACTGTTGCGCCGAGTATTCCCATTGTTTATTGCCACATGCGCTTCATTCGCAAAGTTAAGCTGCGATTATGACGGAAGTTCAAGTACGTGATATTTCGCGAGCCATTAATTTTCAATCGGACCGCAGTTCCTACTTAAGGTGCAAAATACACTCAGAATAGTCGCGGCGTCCTTAGAGGACTCTGGAACCGCTCTGAGTTTTTTCTCAGAACGTTTTGAAAGCCGCTCGCTCAAGAGCGCGAGTATCAAACTGCAGACCTAATTACCGCCACAGTCTCTTGTTGCCTCATTGGTAATCGTCCAGGTGGAACTAGCACCACAGGTGATCGCTATCGAGACAAAGCAGCCGTCGGCGTCTTCGCCGATGACCTTCATCTGTTGCTGGTCGCAAGAGACGTTGACCTCCAGCGACTGTCCGGCGCCAATTGTGGCGTTGCCCAATTGGTTGCCGCTCCAGTCATCGACTGCAAGGGGTGAAACGTAAACGTTGCGAATCTCGCGACTCGAGTTGTTCACGATGTTGACCGTGGTTGACGGCGATCGTGCTATTGAGAACGCCGAGAAAGACAAAAGGCCGATACAGAGAAGGACCAGTCGACCGATATTGCGTTTGGTAAGTGAGTTTCCCATCTTAGTGTTCCTCCCAATCAAGAAAGCGTTTATGTAGGCGGGCGTTAAGACGCCCGCCTCAACAGATCGCAAAACATCGGTTATGGGCAATTGCTCATGACCGTATAGTTTGGTCCGCTATCCACGGCCGTTTGACCCGGGTTATGGGGCACGACAACTTTGGTTGTGCCTGTCCCGATGTTTCCGGCTGCATCAGTCACGCTGAAGAAAATGGTGTAGACACGACCGTTGCCGTTGCCTTCACGCTCAGATCGCAACTGCACTGACTTGCAGTTAGCGGCAATTACAATGTCGTTCAAAGTATTCCCATCGCCATTGCCGTTTTCGATCTCATCGCTGGTCACCTTGGTGATAACAACATTGCTTATCCCAATCGGGCCGTCGCAATTGTCGTTAACTTCCGTCACAAAGCTCGACATTTGGAACGTCTTATACTTGTGATTTGGTGGCCACATTGACTGCTGGGCAGCAAACGTGATTACAGGTGCATCGTCGTCAACAACCGTGACTGTTTGGTCGCAACTAGCCTGGTTGCCGGACGAGTCAGTTGCCGTCCAGGTGATGGTGGTCGTTCCTTTCGGATACGGAGCGTTTATTGGCTGACCATCGCTGCGACTACTGGTTATCGTAGTGGTGCCACAGTTGTCGGTTGCTGTCGCCTGTCCGGGATTAACAGTAGCCGAGCAGGATGGGGCATCGGTTCCCTGGATGATGTTTGCCGGGCAAGCAATCACCGGGTTTTCATGATCCTCAACCGTTACTGTTTGAGCGCACTCTGAATAGTTGCCAGCGTCGTCGGTAGCCCTCCAGGTGATCGTCGTCGTTCCTTTCGGATACGGCCCGTTCAGCGGCTGATTGTCACTGCGAGTTCCCACAATAGTCGGGCTGGTATCGCAGTTATCTGTAGCCGTTGCGGTTCCCGGATTGATCGTAGCCGTACAAGAGCCGGCATCCGTCGGCGCAACCACGTTCGCCGGACAAGTGATCGCCGGCGGCGTCTGGTCGGCAACGGTTAAGGTAATGTCCTTGGTCGCCAGGTTCGTGCCGTCATGTGCCTCGATGTGGACTGTATATGATCCCGGGCTGAGCATTGTGCCTGCTGCCGGGGATTGAGTGTAGGCGATGTCATTGTTTTCATCGCACCTTTCCGAGTCATCAGAGGCGGTGCACGCACAGTTATCGCTGACCGTGTTGCTAAAGTCGGGCACCGCAGCCTGACAGGTCGCGTCGGCCGGCACGGTGGTGTTAGCCGCCGCAATGGCTGGCGGCGTTACATCGTTGACGGTTACCGTCTGGACGCACGTTGCGCTGCCAGTACGATGGCCTTCTTCGGTGTCCTCCTCGTAAAGTGGGTTCCCCTCTGAATCCACCGGGCCGGGCCCGTAGGGTCCGGGAACGTCATGCGCATACGCGTACCAGGTGATGGTGGTAACACCAACATTGAATGGTGCGTCTGTACTGTTGCGCGTGCAGTTTCCAAATGCGTCGCACGTGTACATTGGTTCGCCGTCACTCCGGTACCCAACGACCGTCACGTTAGAGTTAGGGCCGCCGGTCGCGCTTGCGGTTCCGACGTTAAAGTGCGCTTCGCAATTAGCGTCTGCGTTACCAGTGTGGTTGCCCGGACAACTAATCGTCGGGTGGCTGCCGGCCGGAGTAATCGTTACTGTGAAGCTGCAGCTTTCACCCGTTTCAGCAGTGGCGGTCACCACGGTTGAGCCTTGGGGGAAGAAGCAGTCGTTGCAGTGATCGACAGTAATGTTACCGCACTCCTCGTTACCACTGGGTGGCGAGAAGTGGACGACGGCGCCGGGGTTCCCGCTTCCGTCAGTTGTGTTAGACGGAGTTTCAATGTCGTTGCGACACGCCACCGTGCAGGTGTCGCTACCACCGCCGCCACCACTTACGGTGACAGACGCACTGGACGAATCATTATCGGAATTATCGTCGTCGTCGCTGGATACTGTCGCGGTGTTAGTAATCACCGAATTAGTCGAAGCACCCGAGGAAACTTGCACAGTCAGTTCAAACTGTGCCGTCGTGTCTCGCGGGAGGCTCGTTATCGTGCAGTTCACCGTCCCCGCACTACCAATATTAGGCGTCGTGCAGGTAAAGCTCGGACCGGACGGCTGCGTAATGCTGTAGAAGGTTGTGTTTGCTGGCAGCGGATCGCTCAGGACTGCGTTGACAGCCGCGTTGGGGCCATTGTTGTAAACGGAGATGAAGAACTTAGTATTCGAGCCGGCGCTTACGCTCGAACTCTCCGAGAATTTTACTGCCGACAAGTCCGCAGTAGGAGCGGCTGGATCTGTTACGACAAAGCTCGTCGTGGCGACCACTGACGATCTCACCGAGACGATATTAACTTTCCAATTGCCGCGGTTATCAACGATTTCACCACCCACTATCGATGTCTGCGTCGCGGGAATAGAGAAGGAGAAGCTCTGCGGATCCGTTGTAATGTCATTAACCTGGCGTACGTTTCCAGCAGGACCGATCCAAATAACGCGACGCCGAGCCGCCGCTCCACCAGTACCCACCGCCGTGGCACAGACTGTGTTACCCAGAACGAAAGCGGTCTTAGGCGTTAGGCAGTCTGGCGTGTAAGTCGAAATGCCTGGACTACTGCTCACCGTGAAAAGCGGCGGATTCCCAATTATCGAAGAATCAGCCGGACTTACGCTGCCGATGGTCGCTTTCCATGTGCCCGCAGAGGGAGGGACAAAAAGGAAAAACTGAGGATTCTGTGTAATCGTTCCACCGTTGGTCTGATTCAGCGACGAATCGACCCAGTTCATATAGAAATTGCCGGGATTCGTCGTCACGTCCACACCATTAGTTTTGGCGCAAACCGTTTCGCCAAGGCTGAAGGCCGTTTTCGGCGCGGTACAGTCGGACGCAAAGAGTTCCACCGTTTCACCGGCCAATGCCATTGAGGGCGACGCCGAGAACCAGGATCTCGTGCGTGCTAGAGCTGATAACCCCGGAACGGCCCACATGGATTCCAGCTTAGATACTCTTTCGACGATTCGATCTGAACTTTGGTCAGCGGCTCCAGTAGCATTCTTGGGTCGAATTATGTTGCTTGAAGAAGACGCCATGGAAGACGAAAACAGCGGAATCCCGATCAAAGCGACGATGCCCAAAAGGACAGCAATGACAGTCAACGAAGCAAGATTTGGGCGACCAGAACCTGGGCGGCGGGAAGGGGCTTTCATTGAATTTCTCCTCAGGGCTAGGTGACTCGCTAGTTCTTGCAGCGGAGGTGGCAGAAACCCGTAATGCAGGACCTCAAACCCATGCAGACACTAGTGAGACTGGTAAATTGCTATTTCTATCCGGCGAGCCGCCAAAATTTCCTCAAAGAAGAAAATTTTGAAGGTTATCAAAATGGGTAATCAACTTTTGATCTTCACTGTTTCGAAGGCAAAACCAGACAGTTGGCTCAGTTCGGAACAACCGAAATGAATGAGAGCAAAAGTGGTCGGGCAAACGAGGAGGAGTTAATAATTCATTTCTCAGCACAAGTCAACAAAATTTCTTGCATTTCATCCGCCTGACCGGCGGTTTGCCCCGCTGCGAATAATCGGTTTCATAAAGCCCGTCACCCGGCTCGCAAGGCTGCCTTTGAAGATTGGGCTTTTCTCATTATATTGGAGCGTTTTCGACTGCTGAACATTTTAGGGTAATCGGACCGTCGCCTATTGGTTCCGGGATAATCAGACGATGCTTAAATTCTTTGTTACAGGTGGTGCGGGCTTCATCGGATCGGCTTTCGTTCGGCTACTGCTCGACGAGACTCCGGACTGCTCAATTACAAATTTTGATGCGCTGACATACGCCGGAAACCTCGACAATCTCGAGGGGCTCGATCGCGATCGACATCATTTTGTTCGCGGCGACATCGCAGATTCGGCGTCCGTCCTGGCGGCGCTGCCAGAAGATTGCGATGCGTTGATTAACTTCGCGGCAGAGTCTCACGTGGATCGCAGCATTGCGGACGCAGCTGAGTTTCTTCGCACGAATATCATCGGCACGCAGGTGTTGCTCGACGCGGCCCGCGCGCGGGGCGTCAAGCGTTTTGTTCAGGTCTCGACTGATGAAGTGATGGGTAGCCTGCCCGAGGACGAAAACGCCTTCTTCACCGAAAGTTCGCCCTTCGAGCCCAACAGCCCTTACGCCGCTTCCAAAGCAGCGGCAGAACATTTGGTCCGCGCGACGCACCACACTTTTGGACTCGACACCGTGATCACGCGCTGTGGGAACAACTATGGGCCACGCCAGTTTCCCGAAAAATTTCTGCCGCTTACAATCTCGAACGCCATGGATGACAACCCGATTCCCGTCTACGGCGATGGCCGCAACGTGCGCGACTGGATCTACGTCGACGACCACTGCCGCGCAATATTGCTGGCGATGCAAAAGGGAAAATCGGGTGGTGTCTACAATGTGGGCGCGCGCAATGAGCGGCGAAACATCGATGTAGTTGGTTCATTGCTGGACGCGCTGGGAAAACCACGATCACTGATTACCTTCGTTAAGGATCGACCGGGCCATGATCGCCGTTACGCGTTAGATCCGCAGCTTGTCGAGTCGGAGTTGGGTTGGCGTCCGCGCGAAACCTGGGAAAGTGGGCTAAAGAAAACCATCGACTGGTACCGGGAAAATCCGCGCTGGATTGAGCGCACCCGCAGCGGCGCTTATCAAGATTACTACCGCGCTCAATATGGCTCGGAGGTGGGCGCCGGTTGAAAGTTTTAGTTACCGGAGCCAGCGGTATGGTCGGGCGCGCCTTGCGACAGCATTGCGCGGACAGGGGCGATCTCGTGATTCCCTGCGACCATCAGAGCCTTGATGTCAGTGATGCGGATTTGGTGATGCAGACGATCCTGATGAATAAGCCGGACGCCGTGATCAATTGCGCTGCCTGGACTGATGTGGACGGCTGCGAGACGGATCGCGAACGGGCCTACGCGGCAAACGCCGAGGGGCCTGAGAACCTGGCGCAGGCGAGCCGTGCCGTCAACGCCACGCTGGTCACAATTTCTACCGACTATGTTTTCGACGGGAACAAGGAAGGCTTTTATACACAGGAAGACACGCCGAATCCGGAGAGCGTTTACGGGCTTTCGAAACTGGACGGTGAGCGTCGCGCGCAGGCCGCGCATCCCA
>JANMVC010000583.1:0-10284 GCA_031392315.1 Pyrinomonadaceae bacterium
AGGAGGACACATGGCAGACGCATTTGATGAGCGAACACGAGGATTGGAAGAAGAGTATTTTTATCGTAAGAATCAGGAAGCGGTCGAAAAGCTGCGCGAGAAGATGAAGGTGGCGGAGGCGGCCAAAGCTGCCGGCACATCTTCAATGCGTTGCCCGCGCTGCGATGGAAGCCTGCAAGAGAGCAAGGTGGAAGAAGTGTCGATCGACACTTGCGACAAGTGCGGCGGCGTGTGGCTGGATTCGGGTGAACTCGAACAGTTGACCAAGCGCGAGGGCGGCGGCTTTTTCGGCAAACTCTTTGGTGGGTAGTTTTCCGAAAATACTGTCCACAGATTGCGCAGATTGCACAGACTATCTACGTAATCCGCGGACGTCCTGATGTAACGCAAACTGTTAGTTTGCGGACGGCTCATTAGCTTCGACCTACAACGCAAACTAACAGTTTGCGTTACACAAGACTGAGATCATCGTGGCTTCCAGAACCATTCGCGCGCCGCGTGGCGCAAAACTCAACTGCAAGAGCTGGCATCAGGAAGCAGCATTACGCTGCCTGATGAACAATCTCGATCCCGATGTCGCCGAGAAACCTGACGAGCTGATCGTCTACGGCGGCGCCGGGAAAGCTGCACGCAACTGGGCCTCGTTTGACGCCATCGTGCGCGAGTTGCAGTCGCTCGAGAATGATGAAACGCTGCTGGTTCAGTCTGGCAAACCTGTCGGGGTCTTCCGCACTCACGAATACGCGCCCCGAGTTTTAATCGCCAACTCCAACCTTGTCGGCAACTGGGCTAACTGGGAACATTTCCACGAGCTCGAACGCAAAGGTCTGATGATGTACGGCCAGATGACGGCCGGTAGTTGGATCTACATCGGCACACAGGGAATTGTTCAGGGCACCTTCGAAACGTTTGCCGCGATGGCCGACAAACAGTTTGGCGGCGATCTCAACGGCAAGCTCGTGGTCTCCGGCGGCATGGGCGGCATGGGCGGCGCGCAGCCGCTCGCGGCGACGCTCAACGGCGCTTTGTTCCTTGGCATCGACGTTGACCCGGCGCGCATCGAGCGGCGTGTCTCTACCGGCTATTGCGATCGGCTGGCACAAACGCTCGACGAAGCAATCGACATTCTCGAGGAAGCACGCGCACAGCAACGCGCAGTGTCAGTCGGCCTTGTAGGCAACTGCGCCGAAATGCTTCCAGAGATTGTGCGGCGTGGAATGAAGGTTGACGTCATAACTGACCAGACCAGCGCACACGACCCTCTGAATGGTTATGTGCCCGCCGGACTGACGCTTGAAGAAGCCGCTGAGTTGCGTGCCAGTGATCCACGCTCTTACGTCAATCGTTCGATGCTGTCGATGGCCGAGCACGTCGAAGCGATGCTGGCGCTCAAGCGCGCCGGCGCCGTGGCGTTTGACTACGGTAACAACATTCGCAAGATGGCGCTCGACGCTGGTTGCGCCGACGCGTTTGAAATTCCGGGCTTTGTGCCGGAATACATTCGCCCGCTCTTTTGCGAAGGCAAGGGACCGTTTCGTTGGGTGGCGCTTTCCGGCGAGGCGTCTGACATTCAAAAGACTGACGACCTGGCGCTCGAACTTTTTCCCGACGACAAGACTTTGAATCGCTGGGTTCGACTCGCGCGCGACCGGATACAGTTTCAGGGACTGCCGGCGCGGATTTGCTGGCTGGGCTACGGCGAACGCGCGGAGATGGGCGAGGCCATCAATCATCTGGTGAAACGCGGCGACTTGAAAGCGCCGATCGCAATCGGGCGCGATCACCTCGACACCGGTTCCGTCGCGTCGCCTTTCCGTGAAACTGAAGGCATGAAGGATGGTTCAGATGCGGTGGCCGACTGGCCAATACTTAATGCGCTTTTGAATACGGCGAGCGGCGCGAGTTGGGTTTCGTTTCACCACGGCGGCGGCGTTGGCATTGGTTACTCGCTGCATGCGGGACAGGTTTCCGTCGCTGATGGAACGGATGAAGCGTCGAAACGGTTGAACCGTGTGCTGACAAACGATCCGGGTCTCGGCGTTGCTCGCCACGTGGATGCCGGCTACGAAGAAGCGGAGAAGACGGCGCGCGCCAAAGGTGTGCAGGTTCCGATGCTCGAATAGAGCGATGCGGGACACGACCCTGACCGCCAGAAAGGGCTGCATTAGACATCAATTACTCTTTACAGCCGCGCAGTTTTCAGTTAAAAGCCTAAACTCTCCTGGATTTTCAGCCCCCGCTCGACGATTCCACGAACGATTGACCGAGGCGATAATTTATGAGCAGCAACGCGCAAATCGAAACCGGCAATAGCTCCGGATTGCTTGGACACCCACTCGGGCTTGGCACTCTGTTCTTCACTGAACTTTGGGAACGCTTCAGCTATTACGGGATGCGCGCCATCCTCGTGCTCTACATGGTCGCTCCAGTTACCGCCGGCGGACTCGGGTTCGACGTCAAACACGCGGCCTCGATCTATGGCACGTACACAATGTCTGTCTATCTCACAGCGCTTCCGGGCGGCATGATCGCCGACCGTTGGCTGGGCGCCCGGCTCGCCGTGTTGCTCGGCGGCATCGTGATCGCCTGCGGGCACTTCGCAATGGTCTTTCACAACATTGCATTCTTTTACATCGGCATGGTCCTAATCGCCATCGGCACCGGACTGTTGAAACCAAACATCAGCGCGATGCTGGGAAATCTCTACAGCAAAGACGATCCGCGACGCGATAGCGGCTTCTCGATTTTTTACATGGGCATCAACGTCGGCGCTTTTTTCGCGCCGCTGGTATGCGGCTACCTCGCGCAAGGCGAAGGCTTCAAAGCGTTCGTGGCCCGCATGGGATTTGATGTGACCACGAGTTGGCATTGGGGCTTCGGCGCGGCGGGCGTCGGCATGTGCCTGGGATTGGTAATCTTTCTGCTAAACGCCAAACGATTTCCCGATGCGCCCCCCAGCACCGACAAGGCCAGCGACGAGGAACGCGCTGACGAATCAGTTTCAGCAGCGGCCGCCTCGGCGGTTGCGGATTCAAGGCCGCGTAATCCGATCATCGCGGTCATCCTGAGCCTGATTCTTCCGGGGCTTGGTCACATGTACAAGGGCCAGATGGGCGCCGGCCTCTCCTGGCTATTGGCTTACGTGCTGGCAGTTATCTGGTATTTCGCCGGTGGCGGAATGATCCTCGGCGTAATCGGTATTGGGTTGGTACTCGCTTGCGCGATTTCGGTCCTGCGCAGGTCCACAGCGACGACTCAGTTATCAGCGGGCGAATGGAAACGTGTCGGCGCAATCTTTGTGTTCTTCCTGTTCACCATTCTCTTCTGGGCAGCTTACGAGCAGAAGGGCGCGAGCCTGAATTTGTTTGCGAAAGATTTAGTGCGCACTGAAGTTTTCGGAATGAGGTTCCCTTCGAGCTGGTTGCAGTCGTGCACGCCGCTTTTTGTGATCATGCTGGCGCCAATCTTTTCCATGCTCTGGGTGAAACTCGGCAAGCGGCAACCTTCGAGCCCGGTGAAATTTACGTTTGGCCTGCTCTTCATCGGCCTCGCTTACTGTCTGCTGGTTCCGGCTGCCTGGATGACTGCCTATGGACGCATCAGTCCGCTCTGGCTGGTTGGTCTCTACTTCCTCGAAGTGGTTGGCGAGATGTGTTTGAGCCCGGTGGGCCTTAGCACCGTGACGAAGCTGGCGCCGGTGAAGCTGGTGGGCATCATGATGGGCGTGTGGTTTCTGGCGGCATCCTTCGGCAGCAAACTCGCCGGCTATCTGTCAGGGTTCTACGTTCCGCAGTCAGGCCAACTGGTCAAACTTTACGGCATCATCGCGGTGGGCCTGCTCATCTCTGCGGGCATCCTGGCGCTGTTGACTCCGCGGGTGAAGCGACTGATGGGCACCGTGCGCTAGATGAAGTTGACTACTCTTGTTGTCCGAGTTGCGCGGAAGGTGGCTCGCGGTCCGGGCGAAGCGTGGTTGCTGCTGAGGATGGCAGGTTGGTTAACGCTGCTGTCAGTCGCCGTCAAAATGTTTCCATTGCCGCGTGCGCTGCGCCTGGTTTCGACTGCAACAAGAGCCCGTACGGAAGGCTCGGAAGCAGAAATCAAGAGACGATTGGCAGCCGCCGTCGATCTCCTTTTGAAAACGGACCTGCTTGTTTTCAAACCTATTTGCTGGAAGCGGGCGGCGCTGTTGCATCGCTACCTCGCGCTGAATGGAATTGCCAGCCAGATAGTGTTTGGCATGCGCAAGAAAAGTGACGGTCGTCTTGCGGGCCACGCCTGGCTCGAGTCGAATGGTGTTCCCATTCTGGAGGCCACCGCGCCCAACTACGCCGTAACCTACAGCTTTCCGTCGCGCGAAGCTTTCGAGGTGGATCTAAGTTTACTCGGCCAAATGAGATGACCTCCGAATGCGGCCGCGATCCGTCTACCTCTGCACAGCACGGATCCGCCAGGGTTTAAGCGTTCGACTCTGGAAGCAGCCCTCCGCCGCGAAGGCGGTAACGGTTCCACCCTGACTTAAACTTCGCGAGCAATCGCCCCCAATCCACAAAAACCATGTACATCGCGAGGTGATAAGGGAAGAAGATGTTCATCAGCAACATCGTCGCCAGATGAAACCCAATCCCCAGGGCCAGGATGATCAGCCGGGCGCGCCGGAAAAAGATTGTCAATGGAAATAAAAACTCCCATGCCAACACCAAGCCAACGAAGATGGGCGAGTATCGGCTGAACTGCGGCAAAGAAAAGGCGAGCCGGTATTGAGTGTCATGCAAATTGTCGAGCGAATGCTCAATCGCCAGGGCTGGGAGGTTGTCGGGACTTAAGTAGCTCAACCCAGCCACCCGCAACTTGATTAGCGCGGAGCTGAAATAAGACCAGGCCAGCAGAACGCGCATGAGCAGAATCGGGTATCCATAAACAATCGGGGACCAGTGCGACCTGAACTTGCCGCGCCAACGGTCGACGGAAAAGGCGTCGCCACATGGAGCCAGGGCCAGCACGAAAAGGATGTAGACCGCCGGCATCTCGTCGTGATTGAAATGGCTGAAGCTGCGCAGTAGTCCCTCATAAAATAGAAAGAGAACAGCGGATGATTTTGTCGCCCAGCTCGTGAAGCAACCAATCGTCGCGGCAAACAGCGAGACCAACATTAGCCACTTGAGGGTCAGCATCCCGGCGGGTGTCAGCAGCAGTTCGTAAAAGCGCCAGGGGAAAAGTTGCATAGCGCCGGTGGGGCGCAGGAGTGTTACGGGTAGGCGGCCGAGATCGGAAAAAGACGTCAGCAGAATCTGACTCAATATGAATCCGCAAATACCTGCGCGGATTATCCCGAGCGAGGCTGCATCCGTGGGGACCAGGTTCTTTAAAGTGAGGCGCTCCACGATTCAACCAAGCGACCAGGGGCGCTGTTGATCTCTCCTTCCCACCTGTAGGCGTCAAGCCGGACAGATTTAAGCTTCTGGTTCCACGCTTCTTCCGTCAACCGCGAGTTGTATATCGATCCCCAGGCACGCAGGAGTTCTTCGAGCCGTGCCGCCCTGGGCAACTCTTCAACTCCGGCAGACAAGCTCGCCAGGCGACTGTTTGCCGGATGAGGAGAACGGATGATGAAGCTCTTGTTTTCGACTGCGGCGCTAACGAGGCTCCAGTGGCGTCCGGTCAATGCGTTGGTAAGGTTGATAGGCGGCAGATCAATGATCTGCCCGCTGTTGGTTTCACCGCGGAGCACGTAATAGTGGCTCCCCGGATCCCTATCCCGCAGCATCATCGTCGAGGCGGCGAATGGATAAAGATTTCTGACCGAAACGAATGCAAGCAGGAGAGGGACGAAGAGAACAATTGTCAGCGCCGCATAACGAATGCGGAGCCGGCGCTCTGCGGCGGAATGACGGTGATCGGATTTGGCGTTATCAGTTTGCCCCATTTAACTGGCTCCAAACGAAGCAAGGACACCACCCTCAGATAGGAAGACCGGCGGCCCGGTAAAAATCGAGCGCGCCGGTCTTTCGTAAATACGTCACCTTCAGACGAGAACTCCAGCGAGTTCTCGCAACAAGCCTGCGGCAGCAGGCTCAGTTGGTGGCGCCACTATCGACGGCCTGGAAGAAGGTCGTGGCCTCAAGAACGTCGACCGGCTGGGAAATCTCCGGCTCGACAAACTTCCTTTTACCCGTCAAAGCCACTTTGACCTGCTCGTCCTTCTGTTCGTTCACTAACAGATTGCTTTGTTGTTCTTTACCTTGATCTAACAATGGATTGCCTCCTCGAATAAAATGCCAAATGCCTCCCACAGTGCTCAGAAGCGCTGCTTATGGAAGTGCCTCGATGTTCACATAAATCTTAAAAGTCCCCGTTTGCTGGATACCGAGCAGAAACTGCATATTGATGCTTGCTCCGTTGGCCAGTGGTGTGCCCAGGGTAACCGTGCCGGCACTCCAGGTACTGTTAAAGGCGCCACCATTGGGCTGTGACGGCGGGGTCTCGACCGTCGTGCCTTGCACGTTGACTGTACAGGGGGTCGTCACCAAACCGGTGGAGGCGAAGCACGTGTCACTGTCATTGATGCCCGAGACCACGACCAAGCTGGAGGTCCGGTGCCGCAGATCAGCGAAACCGGACGGCGCGGGGAAGGTAGTTATATCGATTATGCGGAAGCGCAAGCGAGTGATGTTGGCGCCGGTATTGTTCTCAAACCTTCTCCGAATCGAGAGAGTGCCAAACGTCGAGTTATTCCCCGGGTCGCTGGTAAAGTCGCGCACGCGGTTCGGCGGATTGGTCTTGGCGACGCTCACGTCGAGTAAGTTCTCAGTAATTGAGCTGTTCCGCTGAATCGGAGCCGAAAGATTCTCTGGCCCCGGCGCTCCCAATCGTTGGCCTGCGCCCGCGCTGGTTCCGTTTGTATCGACGAAAATGAAATCAGTCGCGTTGTCGTCTGTGTCCTTGGGCGTGCTAAGCGGACAGATGCCCATGGTCGTGATTGACCCGCTCTTGCCGCAATCGTCGCGGTAAAAAGAATAATCAATTGAAAACGGAGTTAAGGCAGGATAGCCCGTGCCCTCCTTGTAAAGCGTGTTCGCTTCGGAAGTTGAGCCGACGGCATCAAAACGGTTGGCGAGGATAAAGTCGACCGCCACCGAGGTGTTGAAGAGTGCGATGCCTGCGTTGTCAGGGATGTCAGTCGTGTAGGTAGCGTCGCCGGTCGCGGTGGTTCCGTTGCCTGCCGGGTACAAAGCGAGTGAGTAAGCTACCGAATTAACGCAGAGATAATGACCGCCAGCGGGGATGACGGTTCCATTTGGGATGACGCAACGAGCCACGCCGTCGGAGGCGGCTACAGCGTAGCCGGTGCCGCCGCCGGCCACGGTGTGATCCGCGCCGTAGTCGTTGTAAATCTCGATGAATTCATCGTTGGCGCCGCTGGGCCCGCGAACACGAAACTCACTGATGAGTAAGGTGCCGGCAGTACGGATCGATGGTTTGGTTATCCAACGATTCTTGCCCCTCCCATCCTGGTCGCCTCCGGCGCTCCCGCTGTTCGAACCCCCGCCCGTGACTGTTGGTGAACTGGCCGAAGTCCTGGACCCTGGCGCGGACATGTTGATTAGAGAGTCGTGATCGGCAGCAGGCATCCGTACTGGAAGCGTAATGATTGCCGGTTCCAGCACTGGCTGGTTCGCCGTTACTGGGACCACTAATCTCACTGGTGCGCTTCGCGTCGCCCGGCTCTTTCGCTTGGAACTCTTCTTCTTCGCTGCCACGTCAAACTGCAGCGTGAATAATACGATTACGACTGACAGAGCTATAAATACTGTCCGGAATGGTTTACCCACTTTTGTTCTCCTTCTTGGCCACCAACGGGTAGCCCCTACGATCATAGTTCGAAACATAACGCCCGCAGGCACGGTGAAACCGCGACTGGGGCGCACAAATTCGTTGAGACTGAGTAAAGAGTGCTTAGGGCGGGGGGGGGAAGCATGATACTAACCGTCAACCAAGCCGTCAACGAGTTTTTAATCTGCGACCCAGATTCTTAACTAATCTCGCTGGACCACGAGCTTTTGTGACTGAAAATCGCGCAACGCTCTTTCGATACTGGATACGGCGCCATCGTGGCTTACTTCGTAACGCTCAGTTATCTCTGTTGCTATTTGACTCACGGGCAATTGTTTCTCCAGCCCCCGCCAGATCAAACTCGCGGTTTCGTTAAGTTGGTAGTATCGCTTGGTATTGAGATCCACCAACACTCCTTCAAGCCCATCAAGCTCGGTGAAGATTATGTGCTTGTGCGGCGTGGGCGTCGGAGCAATGCCTTCATCTTTATCGTTGGCCGTCATTCAAGATTCCTTTCAAGCAGATCTATCTGAGTATCGGCAGAGTCGCGTGATTCACTTCGGGCATCGCGGTCAGAGATTTGGCACCCCACGGCGTTTTTCCCAACGTATTCAGGCAGAAAAGACAAGGAGAACCTGTAGCTAAATCCGCCTTCCGGCCCTCGGCGGCCAGGTCAGTTAACACCTTGATGCGCCTCTCAGATTGTGCCGCGGCAAGCTGTTGTAAACGTGGCAGGGCGGCGCTGAAGTCCTCATGATTCAGATCGGCAATTACATCTTCATCACTGCTGCCGCCGCGAAAGCCCGAAAGATTACAGCAGAGAGAAAGATGGCCGCGATAATTTATGTTTGCGCTCACGCCGTTAAGGGCCGAGCACGGAGACGCCAGTTGGGTATTGTAATAACCCACGTCGATGCCGACGCGCATTTTGAAGATTCGGGCCAACAAAGCAATCTCGCGCTCGGCGTCCGCGCGTTCCTCAAGCGTAAGGGCAGACGCATCCGCGACCTCGGTCGAAGTGGGCATGATGTGGGCAAAGCTGAGACCGGCCGCGCCCATCCGAGCTGAAAAAAGAGCAATAGCCTCAAGTTGGGGAACGGTGTCGCGGCGAATTCCCACCTTAGTGTTGAAAGGAAGACTGTTGGTCCAGCAGCGCGAAAAGGCGCGCACAACGCGTTCGAATGAGCCGGCGCCACGCCAGCGATCGTGCGCCTCGCGAGTTGGGCCATCAAGACTGAAAGACACGTGAGTTACTGCATCCCGATGTTCGACCAACACGGGCCACACACGTTCGAAATGCCAGCCGTTAGTGACGAAGCTGCATTTCAAGCCCAGAGTGGCCATCGCCGCAAGAATCTTGCCGAAATCTGGATGAAGGGTGGGCTCGCCGCCCGTAAACATCACCTGCTCGATGCCCATGGAGTCGCGCGCATCGCGCGCCACGCGAGTCAGGAGGTCAAGCGGAAGAAAGTTTGCGGGGTCATGGTAAAGCGCGTCTTCATCACGAAGACAATAGCTGCAGTGGAGATTGCAGATATTTGTGACCTCGACCGTCAGCCGGCGTGGCCCATAGTTTGGGCTCATAGATGATTGTGTCGTGGTATTCATTCCGCTAATCACGCATCTAGCGAGCTAACAACTCCGAGGCGGTCTCGGGATCAAGAAGATCTTTGCCCGCCACCAGAGCATAGCCGGTGGACTGTTTGACCAACGCGGCCAGCACGGCCAGATGTTCCGGAGCCGTAGTTCGGTCATAACAAGACCAGGGACTCATGCGAATCAGCCGGGACATTGTTTCAGCGGCCGAGAGTTGCGACACGTGGCTCCGCTCGGCGCCGCTTACCTGCGTGAAGAACAACGTTGCCGGAGTGCACTGCTCCTTGAATTCCGACTGGAACACGCCATGTGGAACAAAAGGTTTCTTGGCAATTTTTTCGTCAGCGAGTTGCGCTCGGGCGTAGTCCAACGAAGTATGGGACTGGAGAAAAGCACTAGCCGCAAACGTTTCGGCAGTAATGGCGAAGCAACGACGCAGCGGCCACGCTGTGACCTCGTCACCATGCTTCGTCAATCCGAGTACGTCATCCGTAAGAAACGGCCAGCCAGCCGCGGCGAGTTGCACAGTCAAAGTCGATTTTCCGCTGCCTGATGGTCCAATGATGAGTGCTCCCTTTCCGTTCTGGGGATCGATCACCGCCCCGCTATGCAACTCAAAGAAGTGTCGACGCCGGAGGGCCGCGGCGAGCGCGTAAGTCACCACCCTGGTCAACGCCGGCGATTGAATCTCCAGCATCCCGTTTGTCCAAACCTCAACATCCACCTGACCTGGCTGGCCGATGGCGACGATTGAACCTTCGATTTCGATGTAGGAGATTGGACCGGATGTTGAGCAGGTTCCGCCCCCGGCGATCTCGAAGCTGGGCCAATCAACGGGTATCGACGGAGGCTTGC
>JANMVC010000635.1:0-4858 GCA_031392315.1 Pyrinomonadaceae bacterium
CGCGGCAGGAGTTTCCTGACGGCGTCCACGGTTTCAGCGTCGCGTTTTGCGTAGGCCTCGGCGGTTTCAGTTTCGTCAGTTTGGGCGAGAGTATCGAGAGCCGTTACCGCTTGTTTGATTTGTCGATGATACTCCGAGAGCGTAATCGCCTGCGCGGTTGAGGCCAGGAATAATAGCGCGACTGCTGCCGGAGCTGATTTTAGTAAATGGCGCATGAAGCGTTGATAACGATTTTGAGTGCGCAATTCTCCGGCCTAACTTAGACCAAGCACGCTACCCGGCGCAGCGGATGGCGGGCGTAGTGGAGGCCGATTCATGGCGCCAGGCCCGGCTGAAAGTGCCGGCGCCAGCGGCGATGAAAAGTTTAGCTGCGGCATCGCCGGTAAGCTTTGCGAAGCCATCAACTCGATGTCGTAGCCTTCATGCCTGACGCGTTCGTCAACATACAACAACGACAACCCCAGCATCCAGACGGGCGCCAACAAGATCTGGCTCAGCGGCTCGATGATGCTGTAGCTGATTGCGTACCAGGCCGGCCACTGTGCCGCGCCAAACGGCGATAGATCGACGCCGCTAACGTAGCCATACCAGCCGAGCGGAATCACGAGGATCATTAAAGCCGAGTAGGTGGTGAAGGTCACGAACAGGGTCATCGCCATTAGTCGTCGCACGTTGCCTTTGGCGAGCGCAAAGCTGCGGCCCACTGACGCGAAGACGCCTTTGCCTTCAACCAGCATTGCCTGGGGCACATAGACAATTCGCCCGGCCATCAGGAAGAAGAGCCAGAGGGCCAGGGCCGTAGCGCCTAGAAAACCAACGATGCCGACGATAGCGGAAATCCAGATGGGAGCCCACGAACCCAGAAATACCGCCCCCAGCGAGATGAAGATCACGACCATATACCAACCAAAGAATCCCACTGAGGCCGAGATACTGAGCCAAATCATCATAATCAGCGAGGCGCCCAGCAGTGACCAGAATCTCGACCTCACCGCGGCGTAAGTTGTGCGAACCGAGACGGGTTCATTCCAGAGCAGATGGCTGACGAGATTCCTGGAAGCGCCGCCCATCACGATCAAACTGAAAATTCGCCCACCCAGAATCAGAACCATGCTGAAGATGGTCAAGAGGACGTAAACGATAACTTCGGTCGTGCTTGGAGTGGACATAAACCCGCGCCAGGCGATGGCCCACAAAACGGACCCGACGGCGGAAACAAAAACGGGCGGAGCAGCGATGCGGATGAGCACGAACAGATGCCGGCGGTAGAGCCTGACAGCGCGATCGATGAGATCACCAGCGCCGAGAGGAGCAATGGAGAGTTCTGTCGTGTTCGGCATCAGCTTTTTCTCGGCGAGTGTCCAGAGTCTGATTGGTGGTTCTTTGCGATCTTACCACACCCCCCAATACCCGAATCACGTCTATTGAATTCGGCGCAGTCCAGACAACGAAGCGATGAACCACGAAATAGACGAAGCCGCACGAACCATGAACCTGTTCGTGCGGCTTCGTGTATTTCGTGGATCGCTGAACCTACTCGATGGCGCGTCGCTCAAAAGCGGCGATAGCCTGCGCTAGTTCGGCCCGCGTGACCGATGCATCAGGCCGGAAGAGTGAATCACCCTGCAGCAAGCCCTTCGAAATCGCTATCGAAACATACCCTCTCAACTCGGAAGGAATATTTCGCGCGTCGAGAAATGCCAGCGGAGTACCGGCTTTCGCTTCCGCGTCGGAACGGAGTCCGGCAGCTCTTACTAAAGCAACGGCAGCCACCAGCCGCGTCACATTATCATTTGGACGGAACCGGCTGCCCGGCGCTGCATCGATAAACAACGCCCCGTTTGGCGACGCTTGAACGCTTTCCACAAACAGTCGCGATGCCGGGTCTTTAACGTCACCGTAGATTGAACGGCCACCTAGATATTGCGGAACGCGCGCACCGGCCACCAGGGCCATCGCCAAGTCCATTCGACTGATGGATTGTTCCGGACGGAAATGCGAACCCACGGGCCACATCGTAAATGTGCGGAGGTTCTGATAGATGTCTTCGCGCAGAGCGGGGCTGAGATGGTCCAGATCGGTCATCCGCGCGTAACGAGCGCGGCCCACATCCAGCACGCCCACAAAAGGCTGCGCCGTACCTAACGCTCCGACCGTGTTGCGCACGCTAAGTCGCCACGAGCCCGCCGCCGGCGCATTCAACGCGAGGCTTTCGCGCTTGCCGGTCAACCCCAGCAGATTGATCGCGTTTGCCTGTCCGCGCAGAGATCCGGTTGGATCGAAAACCTGCACGCCCAAATCGTTCAAACTCCACAGCGGTCCCCAACTGATTTTGATGGAAGCGAAGAGCGCGTTGTCAGGGACGCTGAGGGTTGTGTCGGTTGGCGTTCCCGCTTGGGCGGTACCGGAGAAAACCGTAAGCGGGTCTTTGAGAAACTGTACCTGTCGGCGATCAACTACGCCTCGCCAGGTTCCCAGCCGCCGGTCGGAAAAGGCTGCCTGCAATACCGCCGCATGAACATTCAGCATGCCAGCGCCTGCTTCGTGTGCGAAGTATGGAGCCAGGGGCGTCGCGGTCAACTGGAGAATCTCACGCACTTGCGCCGGCCGGAGCGAAGGATTCGCTTCCAGCATCAGCGCGATGGCGCCCGCAACCTGTGGGGCGGAAAAGCTGGTGCCGTTGGCGGTCGTATAGTTTGGCAGTTCGGAAGAACTGAGCCGCTGCGCGTCCGCGCCTGCCAGTCCTTCAGCTCCTGTCACATTCGTAATTCCTGAACCGCGCACGCTGACAACATTGACGCCGGGCGCGACGAGCGTAGGCCGGAACAATGCGCTGGCAAAATCTCCGCGCGACGAAAAGCTGGCTAGTCGTCCTTGGGTATCCGTCGCACCGACGCTGACCACCCAGGGCGCCACCGCGTAGGGATTCAGTGTTTGCGCGCCGGGCCCTGTGTTGCCCGCCGAAAACACGACATTGACGCCGGCGTCAGTCAACATCTTCGTAGCGACGTTCACCGGGTCATTCGTATCGAAAACTGTATTCGCTGAAAAACTACAGTTGACAACTTTGGTCGCCAGCTCCGAGCGGTTTGACAAGAGATAGTCGAGGCCGTTGAGCACGTAGACGAGGGTCAAGTCGCCGGCGCTGAGTCCGACTATCCGCGCGCCGGGCGCGACGCCGGCAAACTTCCCACCGGAAAGACTGCCGTTGCCGGCGATGATGCCGGCCACAAAGCTGCCGTGGCCGTAAAGCTGATCGGTGTTCGGCAAGTTTTCAGAATTGATTGGATAAACAAACCCCGCGGCCGCACTTTGGGTGTCGGCCAACTTAATGTTTTTCACTACGCGGCCTGACAGGTCACCGTGTGTGCCGTCCACGCCGGTATCAAGCACCGCGACAGTGACGTTGCGGCCAGTGACCGGGAGGCTGCGGTTGTGGCCAGTGATCTCAGCGTCACGCTGGGCGCGATCCACGCCGGTGACCGCGCGAACCTCGGGTTCGCTGTTAAATGTCAGAGTGCGATTTCCGTAAATGGAACGAACCGCCGACAGGCGGGAAATCGCCGCGATCTGATCACGCGTGCCGGTGATGGTGACCATCGGCAATGCGCGGTAACGCGTGCCGCCGACAATCCCAATCGATTTCAATTCGGAAAGATCGGCTTCGGTCGGGAGGCGGTGATAAACGACGACTGCGTTGATGCCACTGTCATCAACCGTCTGATTTAACAACAACGCCAGCTCGGGATCGACGCTGCGAATTCCGGAACGCGGTGTGTTGTCGGCGCCCGTCATGACAATGCCGTCCGCGCCGGTCATCACGATGCCATCGGCACCCGTCATCACGATGCCGTCCGCGCCAGTCATCACGATCCCGGTCACACCGGTAAACCGAAGGTCGTTGGGAACAACTGAATAGGGAACGCCGTCTGGTCCTTTTGCGCGTACTGTGTCAGCGCCAGTCATCACGATGCCGTCGGCGCCGGTCATGACAATACCATCCGCACCCGTCATCACGATGCCGTCGGCATTGCGTCGCGCGTTGTCAGCGCCGGTCATCACGATGCCATCGGCGCCAGTCATGACAATTCCATTCGCGACTGTGATGGTGACGGAGTCGGCGGTTCGGGTGGTGCCGTCCGCACCGGTCATGACGATACCGTCCGCGCCGGTCATCACGATGCCGTCCGCGCCGGTCATGACAATGCCGTCTGCATGCGAACTGCGGACACTGTTTGGGTAGGAAAATCCGTCGGCGCCGGTCATGACGATACCGTCAGCGCCAGTCATCACAATGCCGTCCGCGCCAGTCATGACAATGCCGTTTGGTCCCCAGGTTAGGGCCCCGTCCGCGCCAGTCATGACGATACCGTCAGCGCCAGTCATCACAATGCCGTCGGCGCCCGTCATAACAATGCCGTTTGCCGTGGTAATCGCCAGGCCCGCCATCGCTGGTGAAACACACATCAGCAGACACAGAACCAGCGCGATTGGTTTATTCGCTTTTCTTGCTTTTAAACTGATAGAGACAATCATTCTAAGCAAACTATCACCTCAGTCGGGTTTATCGGCGTAGTCATGCCTCAGGGCTTGGCCTTTACTGGCGAGGGTGCGCTTTCCGCACTGTAGCTTTTCGCATCCAAAGATATGATCTCAATTGTGTTGTTGCCGGCTTCAGCCTGCCTGATTCCGGGGCCGAGCAACCCTTTGAGCTTCCGAAAAGTGTGGTGCATTCTAAGTTCAGACCCCGCCGCATGTGTTGCGTAATCCTTGCGTTTTTCCCACGAATCGTCCGGTAGAGAAAAAAACGGGCTTTATCCCCGCAGTTCCTCATAAAGTTTCCTGGTTTCCGCGCTGG
>JANMVC010000352.1:0-2495 GCA_031392315.1 Pyrinomonadaceae bacterium
GTGAGCGAAAGCTGGCCCTCGCCCAGGATGCGAAAACCGGAGACGAGCGCCTCGCGTCCGTAGCGTTCCTTCACCACCGCCGCGCAAAGCGAATGGAATCCTGTTTCACCATAAGTCCACAAGTCGCGGACGCCGGGCATCACCAAAGGAAACAGCGGCGACAACAACTGCTGCAAATAGTCGCCAATAAAAAAATCCTCCTGCCGGGGTTTGCCAACCACAGTGGCCGGATAAATGGCGTCGCGACGATGAAAAACGGCTTCCACTGCAAACACCGGATACTCGTGCTTGAGCGAATAGTATCCATAGTGATCGCCAAACGGTCCCTCGATTCGCCGTTTGTGCGGCTCGGCGTGGCCCACTAAAACAAATTCCGCTTCGGCAGCGAGGCGATGAGAATGCCCGAGCGGGTTTTTAGTCATCTTCAGTTTGCCACCAGCAAGTAGCGAAGCGAGCATTAGCTCAGGCACGTCTTCCGGCAGCGGCGCAATTGCGGCGAGGATCAAAGCCGGCGGCCCACCCAGAAACACCGAGACTGGCAGCGGCTGGCCCAACGCTTCTGCTTCCGCGTAATGAAAACCACCGCCTTTTTGAATTTGCCAGTGGAGGCCCGTCGACTGGGCATCGTAAACCTGCATCCGGTAGATGCCGAGATTGTGTTTATGAGTGACGGGATTCTCGGTGTAGACGAGCGGCAGGGTGATGAATGGCCCGCCGTCTTCTTGCCAGGTGGTCAACACCGGCAACTGATCCAGCCGCGCTGGTTGATCGATAACCTGCGTGACCGGCGCACGGCTCGTGTTCTTTGTTCCGAGCCGCAACAGATTCGCGCCCAGCCCACGATGCTTCCAAAGTTCCGACGGACGCGGCGGCAGCAGGGATTCGGCCACCTGGACCATCTCGCGCACGATGGCCTCCGGCTTGGGACCAAACGCCAGATCAATGCGCCGTTTGGTGCCGAAGAGATTCGTGACCACCGGGTAGCGACTTCCCTTCACTCGCTTGAACAGCAATGCCGGTCCCTGGCGCTCGATCACGCGGCGGTGAATCTCGGCAAGTTCCAGATACGGATCAACTTCCGCCTCGATGGTGACGATTTCGTTTTCTCGGGTTAGAAGATCGAGAAATGTGCGGAGGTTGGGATGCATGTTTGTCAGAACCGCCTGCGGTAGCGGGCGGGCCTCTTACCACCATAACCAAGCTTCATGGCAAAGCGCACTTGCCCGCCCGCTACCGCAGGCGGTTCTGACAAGAGTTCCGTAAACGCGGCACTCCCAGACAGTGGTTGTTAATCAGTCGGCCGCTTCTTCCTTAGCAGCGCGGAGTTCAAATCCAACTCCGCCACCGGAATCACTTCAACCTTTGGATACTGTTTTCGCAGCGCCGGCAGAAAGTCTTTCGCGTTACCGACAATTATGATGTTCGTCCCCTTGGCGTTGAGTCGCGCCGCCGCAAAACGCTGCAGGTCCTTCGCATTGATGACCTGCACGTTGCCGATGTATCGATTAATCTCCTCGAAGCTGAGGCCGTAGAGCGCGAGCGCGCCAGTCTGCGATACGAGACCAGCAGCCGTCTCCAGATTCCGCGCGAAGTTTCCCACGACCACTGCCTTGCGCGGCACCATCTCTGATTCCTGAACAGCTTCATTTGAAAGCCGGCCTACCTCACCCATCAATAGATCGGCAACTTCGACCGCCGAGGTGTTCTTAGTTTGCGCCGACGCCGAAAACGGCCCCACCTCGCGGCGCGCTTCGAGCGAACTCCCGGCGCCATAGCTCAACCCGCGCTTAATCCGAATTTCCTGATTCAAGCGACCTGAATAACCGCTCAAGACCGAGTTGGCCACCAGCCCGACAAAGTAATCCGGATCACGCCGATTGATCCCCGTGCGCGCGACGAGCACGGCGGCCTGTCCCGAATCCGGTTTGTCTACCACGATGACCCGCGGTTCGGCGGCTGTCTTGAGCTGCACCGCGGCCATAGGCGGCAGAGCACCCTCAGGCTTTTTCCAATCGCCGAAATATTGTTGCGCGAGCCTAAATGCATTTGCGCTTTTTATGTCGCCACCCAGGACCAGAATTGCGTTGTCGGGCCGGTAGTAGCGACTGTGAAACTGAACAATATCGTTGCGGCTGACGCGCGTAATTGATTCCGTGGTGCCGGCGAGCGGCTTACCGTAGGGCGTATCGCCAAAGACGACTCGCGACGCGACGTATTCAGCGATAGCGCTCGGCTCGCCGAGTTCGACCGTCAGATCGTCGATCGTTTGCAGGCGAAGCCGTTCAACTTCATCTTCTTTGAATGTCGGTCGTCGAACCACATCGGAAAGAATCTCGAGCGCGGGACCAATCTTCGACGAAATCACATTCACGCCAACTCGCGTGGCGTCCCAACGCGCCGACGAGTCGAGCGAGCCGCCCAGCGCTTCGACAGCTTCCGCGATTTGCGTGGCCGAGCGTTTCTCGGTGCCCTTCGTAATCAGATCCGCCACCATG
>JANMVC010000671.1:0-3518 GCA_031392315.1 Pyrinomonadaceae bacterium
GGTGATAAAAGTGTCGGCTTCTTTGCCGGCCAGATAATTTTGAATCGAAGCGCCGATGCCGAAGTATTGCGAACGCTGCTCAGTCTTTAACTCTTCATACTCGGCGCGGTCGTAATAGTTTGAATGTGGATCGAGGGAACGAAGCATGCCGATTATCGACGACTTGAAGACTGCGTTGTAATCCAGCTTCTTGCCCTCGATGTAATTCTCCTGAATCACGCGCAAGGCTTCGTCGAAATCTTTCTCAATCGGCGGATTCGGGCTGGCAGGTGTGCGCGGAGCGCGCCGGCCTGCGGCGGTCGACGGGGTATTCGGTTTACTTGCCGAGGTGCTACCCACTGGCGATTGCGGCTGCGGCTTCTTTTGCGCCAATACAAACGGCTGAATGCTTAGCGTGAGTGCGAAGAACGCGCCTAATGCGAGCGAGAATATCCTTTTCACAATTGATTCCCCTAAACCTCTAAAACGATGCCGGGTAAACTGCCGGGAGTGGGCAGTTAAATGAAGCTGCGTGCTGAACGCAATACTAACGAATGCACGCGCCGACGAGCAAGGCGGTTGCTCTGGCGCAGTTTGATGGTGGCACGCGCATCTTGCGCGTGAATCACGGGAGGGACGCCCGTGCCACTCTAAGTTTGCACCCAGCACCATTTATTAGCCTCGCTTGACGCCCCTTCCAAGGCATCCGTAGAATGAACTTATTAAGATTATAAGCCGTACTTAACAACGACTTATTTCGAATCCTATGAGTCGTGAGGAGTTTTTCAAGTATGAGCAATCCATATCAGAAGGAAGAACAGCAGTCGCCGGAAACGGTGGACGACTTGATGCTAAGAGACGACGAAGCCGAAGGCGATTCCGACGAGCGAAGCCGGACCGCATCATCTGTGCGAGACATCGCTTCACGTATTCCTGAATCGCTCAGCGCTATCGGGCGCGACATCAGCCGAACCATTGAGCGCGCCATGCACGCCAAGGATGATTACGTGGTCGCGGTTAAGGTGTCGCCCGAAACTCAGGAAAAACTCGAGCAGCTCGTGCAGTCGGGGATTTTCCGCAGTCGGGCCGAGGCGGCGGCATTCCTGATCGAAGAAGGAATCAAGACGCAGGCGCCACTGTTTGGTCGGGTCCAGCAGAAACTCGCCGAAATTGAGCGGTTGCGCGCCGAGCTACGCGGCATGATCAATGATAAGCCGGCCTAGCGCGCTAGTCTGATCGCCCCCTAACGAATCACAATCTGAGGAGCTATTTCCCGCGGGCGGGAGATTTACGCTCCTCAGTTAAACTTTAGGCGAGAACAAAGTGCCAGAAACCTTCCAACTCCCACCCACGGCAATCAAACAATTTAATCTCGCGAATGGTCTGCGCGTGATTCTCTGCGAAGACCACGCGATTCCCGTCGTCTCCGTGGCGCTCTATTACGACGTGGGCTCGCGCAATGAGAAGACCGGGCGCACCGGCTTCGCGCATCTCTTCGAGCACATGATGTTTCAGGGCTCGGAAAATGTGCCGAAGGCCGCCCACTTCCAATACATCTTCAACGCCGGCGGCACGATGAATGGCACCACCTCCACCGAGCGCACTAATTATTTTGAGACGTTGCCGGCGAGTCATTTGCCGCTCGCGCTCTGGCTCGAGAGCGATCGGATGCGCTCGCTCAAGGTGACCCAGGAAAATCTCGACAATCAGCGCAGCGCGGTTCAGGAAGAGAAACGCCTGCGCTATGACAACCAGCCTTACGTGAACGCATTTCTGCGAATCAACGAGCTGATTTTCAAGAATCCTGCTAACGCCCACTCGACGATTGGTTCAATGGAAGATCTTGACGCCGCGACGATTGACGACGTGCAGGAGTTTTTCCGAATTTACTACGCGCCCAATAATGCCGTGCTAACCATCGCGGGAGATTTTGAAGAGCAGGAAGCGATGGGGCTCGTGCGGCAATATTTCGAAGGCATTCCCAGCCAGCCGCCGCCCCCGCCCGTCGATGTGAGTGAACCGGAAGACGTGGCGCAAAGTCAGGAAGTTTTCCTCGACAAGCTCGCGCCTGCGCCGGCCTTCGTGTTGGGTTGGAAGATTCCGCCGCGGCGCACGCCCGACTATTACGCGCTGTCCTTGGCGGCAGACTTGATCTTCGAAGGCGACAGCTCTCGGCTTTATCAGAAGCTGGTGAAGGGCGACGAGTCGGTAGTTTCTATTCAGGGCGGCATCGATGAGCGACGCGGTCCGTCGGCCTGGTACATTTTTGCCTTGCCAAAACCCGGAGAGGAAGTGGCGGCGATTCGCGAACAGATCGTTGACGAGATTCGCGCGCTGGGTACGACTGGCCCGACGCCTGCGGAAATGGAGAAACTGCGCAACTCGCTTTGCAACGACACAGTGCGCGGACGTCAGTCAACCATGTACCGGGCGCAGCGTCTTTCGGAGTATGCGCTCTACGATGGCGATCCAACGCTCTTTGATTCCGAACTCGATAAATATCTGGCCGTAACGCCCGAGCAAATCCGCGCCGCCGTCAAGCGCTTTCTTGATGTTGAGAACCGCGTGGTTTTAGATATCGTTCCGGAAGGGTCGGCTGACGATCATAGCCTCAGCGCAGCTGACTCGTCAGCGAACGACGCTTCCCAACCTGCTTCGCCGCAGCCGGCCGGGGAACCAAAGCAACCGACAGCGCCCCCGCCGCAAGTTCCCGCCGCACCTCCCGTGGAATCCGGAGCCGAAGCGCGCAAGGCGGTGAGCGGGCCATTGGTTGCGCCGATCGAAAGCTCCCTTCCCGCAGAATCAAACTGAACTCGGTGGGGCCTGCAAAGAGGCCCGTGTCACACGTCGCTTATGAATCTAGAACAAAACTTATTTCGTGAGCCGCCGCCTCCGCTGGCGCCGCGTCCCATCAAAGTTCCGGCCGCGTCCGAAACGACGCTGTCGAATGGACTCAAGCTGGTGGTCGTTGAAGATGACCGGCTCCCGCTCGTGAGTTTTCGTCTCGCGCTGCGCACTGGCGACGCACATGATCCGCCGGAACTGCCCGGCCTGATGGACATGATGACGGGTCTGTTAACGGAAGGCACTGAGTCGAAGACCAGCCGCGAAATTGCCGATGAGGTTGCGCGCCTGGGCGCATCGTTGCACGCCGGAGCGAATTCCGATTACACCACGATCGCCGCGTCGTCGTTGGCAAATTTCAGCGACAACATTCTCGAACTGATGGCCGACGTCGTACTACGACCTTCGTTTCCGGAAAACGAAGTGGAGCTTACCCGGCAAAACACGAAGGAGAGTCTCAAACAGCAGCGGGCACAACCGTCGTTTCTGGCCGGCGAGATGATGGCGAAGGTCATATTCGGCGATCATCCCTACCACGTTACGTCACCGACCTCCGAATCAGTTGACGCTACCACGCGGAAGCGTTTGGTCGAGTTTCACCGTTCAACTTTTATCGCCAACAATGCAGTGTTCGTGGTTGTCGGCGACGTTAAATACGATCGGATCGTCGCCCGAATTGAAAGTTTGTTTGGCGA
>JANMVC010000708.1:0-12322 GCA_031392315.1 Pyrinomonadaceae bacterium
AACCGATCAAGCAGCCGCGTTTACCCTTCATCATCGCCAAAGAAAATGTGGAGGTGTTGGCGATCAGGAATCGCACAGCCTTTATCGTTTGCCGGCGCAAACCCAACGGGACGTTTGGATTCCCAAACTCTTTCTTCGAAAAGGAAATGGGAGTGTCGGCGACTACCAGGAACTGGAATACGGTCACGAAAATACTGAAGCTGGTTGAAGAGACTTAAGTGATTAGAGTTCAAACTTCAGAAAGCTCTGAACGAGTCGCTGAGGATTTGAGTTCCTAAACCCGCTACGCGGGTTTGAAAAACAGGGGCGCGCTAAGTTGTTTAGACCGCAAGGACAAACCAAAAGGGCGGCCAAATTCATGGTCCGCCCTTTGTTGATTTGAGAATCCTTCTGGGTAACTAAGGTTTCGTAACGACCTCGGCGGTGTCTTTCTTCCGCACGTAAATCTCACCGCGCGGCGTCAGCCCGGATTTGTTTGCCAGCGCGTAGACGACCGAGTCGACCAAATCCCTATTCTCCAAACGAAAGCTGGTGACACCCGACACATGCGTGTCCGGGTCATTGAATTGGACCGTCAGATAACGGACCTTTGTTTTTATCAAGCCGAGGAGGCCGGCCCCAAAGACGGGAATATGCTGGGCCACGCTGGCAGCGCCGGGGCGCCGTTTCTGCGTGTCGCCAAAGGCAGCATTTACGGCATTGTAGGGAATGAAAAACTGTTCCTTCTGTTGCTTGTTGCGGAACAGCAGGCGCTGGTTTGTGTCGTCGAAACTCAGCGTGCCCTCCATCGTTTTGTTGTAACCAAAAATTCCGCCCTCATACTTCGCTTTCATTGATTGCGGGGCGGGAGCCGGAGTGGCCTTGGAGGCATCGGTCGGGCTGGTCTCGATGGCCCGAGGACGCTGCGCGGTCGCCACGACACCCATTGTCGCTATCAAGAATAAGATTCCAATCAACTTCATTCGAATACCTCCACCAACACATCTCTTCAATCATGCGCCCTCCCTGACGGTCGGGCTTCTGTTTACTTTGCGAAGGGCCCCACGCGCTCGGCCGCTTCCTTGAAATCAGCGTCGCCGGGCGCCAGGCTCAGGCCTTTTTGATAAGCGGCCAGGGCCTTCGCGTATTGTTTCGTTACTTCGTAAGCATAACCAAGTTCGCGATAGACATTGACGTCGTCAGGCGACTTTCGCGTGGCAGTTTGCAGTGCTGCGATCGCCTTGGGAAAATTCTTGGCACGCGAGTGGGCAATGCCCAGAAGGTAAAACGTCACGCCTTTCGCGTCAGCCGCGAGCGTGGCCCGCTCCAAAGCCGCCGCCGCGCGCGCATATTGCTGCGACCCGATCAGCGCTTGTCCGAACAGCGTTACCGCTTCCGCGTCTGTCCTGACTTTTATTAATCCTTCGCCGGCGCGCACCGCGTTGAGATAGTCAGCCGACGCCTTGCCTTCATCCGTGCTCGACGCTGCGCGGCGGAGATAAACCGAGGTCAGCAATGTCCAGGCAGCGGCGAAGCGCGGATCGTTTACCGTCGCCCGATTAAGCGCGGAGACTGCGCCGTCGAGATCATTTTTCGCCACGGCCATCTGTCCCAAATAAAAAAGCGACGCAGTGTCTTTCGGATTCGCTTTGACGACCGCAGTGAACGTTTTTTCGGCCTCGACCAATTTCCCAGTCTTGTATTCTGCCAGCGCGCGATAGTAGAGCATCGACGGATCGGGCTGGGCGCCTGGGCGCGTGGTAGCCGTTACCAGAAAGGGCAAAGCCTGGGCAAACTTTTCCGAGAGCACATAGGCCTGGGCCAGGGCGTCTATCGTGTTCGCGTCTTCGCGTTTCGCCACCTGCTGGAGATCCCAGGCCTTCTCCAGATCGCTGATGGCCAGGTCGTATTGCTTGAGATTCAACTCGGCAAACCCGGCAATCTTCCAGGCTTCGGCATCGTTGGGAAACTGGGCCGCGATGTCCTTAGCCTCTTTGGCTGCTGCGGCAAACTGTTTCTGTTCGAGAAGCTGGAAGGCGTGGGACGTGTCTCCGGCGGCCACGGTGTTGGTGACGGGCTTGACGGGCTGCACATCGATGAGCGGGCGATTTGCGCTGCTCCTCGCGACCGGGCTGGGCTTGGGCTCGGGACGCAACAGCGGCTCTTCAGCGGGGGCAACCGGCTGCTTGACGCGGCGTGGCCTGCTTGATTGCGCCTGCCCGGCAATGGCCAGGCTGAACAAAAGTGCGACGGTAAAAAGAATCGCTCTGAAACTTCGACTGATCATAAGAAATTCCCCTGGGGAGAGGGCTGTCTTGTGGTTGCTAAAGAAAGTCTGCAAAAGGCATGTTTTCGGATGCCCGCTCCGCGCCTTAGGTTCGCTCGGCTTCAATGTAGCCCAAAGCGAAGAAGTTGCGCCACCAGACACGAGTAGGGGCACGGCCTTCCGTGCCCCTACGTCTATCTATTCAATGGACAGGCAAGAATGCCTGTCCTACTGAAACCGCTACTAGAAGCTCAGCTTAACGCCAAACTGGAATTGGCGCGGGTCAAACGAAGCCGTCGGTTGGCTGTAGTAACGCCCGTTGCCGGCGCGTTGATTAAAGGCCCTGACATCGTCGATAAACGGCGAAGCTGAACCTTCGTTGAAGCGGTTGAAGAGGTTGAAACCCTCGGCGATTAGGTCGAGCCGGATGCGTTCGCCGAATCGGATGGCGCGGCTCACCCGCATGTCCAGAGCCTGGAAGCTATGCGTCAGACCCGCGTTGCGGCCCAGGCTGCCGGCGGTGAAAGTGCCATTGGTAATTAACGGAGCGCAGAGGGTGGTGGTGCCTGGAATGTTGGCACCGGCTACGCAAAGCGTGCCATCCGCCAGGACGGTTGGACGATCTGTCTGACTCGATTGATCGTTGTTCGTATCCTGATTGCTCAGAACATTGAACGGTCGTCCGGATGACATCTCGAAGATCGGGGCCACGGTAAAGTCGGCGAAGAAGCGCTGCAAGCCACTGCCCGAACGCCACGATGCCGGCGACGCCATCACCGCACTGAAGACGAAGCGGTGACGTTGGTCGAAGAGCGAGTCGGCGCGTTCAGCGCGGAAGTTGCGATTGTCCTGCGGCAGCAGCAGCGTTTGCAGGTCGGAAGAGTCGTCGATGGAATGCGACCAGGTGTAAGACGTTAGAAACTGGAAGTTGTTTGCGAAACGTCGCTTCAAATCCACATTGAGAGCATTGTAAAGCGAGTTTCCGTCTGACGACTGCGCATTGACTGAGCCGAAAGGCGAAATCACGCCGGGTGTGCGCAAGGTGCCGCTGGCGGCCAAAGCACCATTCAGCGTCGCAGGTGTTACGGCGCCGCCGGACAATGCCTGCGCCAGGAAGTAGTTTGGCGCACTCGGGCGGAAGAAGTTTGCGACCGCTGGCGCGATGACTCCGCCACGAGTGGTAACGGATATCATCCCCGGAATAGGCTGCGCCACGATGTTGCTACAGGTGGTCGGATTCACAGTCAAAACCGCAGTGATGTTTGTCGGCTGCGTGCCAAAGCAACGCACGTAGTTTTGAATCTGCAAGTCCGTGCGCGGCGCGTTGACATCGAGCGGATGCGGCAGGTGATGCGCGCCGACGAATAGATAGCTCGCCGACAGGCTCATGTCCTTGCCGATTTGCTGTTCGACCGTAAAGTTTCCCTGGTTAGCGTAGGCATACTCGAAAGCTTTGTTGACGTGCAGAGTGAACGGCAACACAGGACCAAAACCCGGGAATGTTTGGTCGTTGAAACGCTGACGCCCATTTTGGTATTGCGAAGTCGAGGCGGCGCCCGGCGTGCAGGTTACGCCCGGGATGCCGCCAGGACCGCAAACGATCACCGTGCCCTGGAATATTTGCACGGCGTTTAATAATGCGGTCGGTGTCGGACTGCCGGCTGTCAGAATCGCCTGTTGCTGTTGCGAGGCGTCGGCAATGTCTGAATTGAACGCGGCGGCCAACAGCGGGTGGTCGTAGAAGATACCGAAGGCCGCGCGGACCACGGTCTTGGCATTGTTTCGCACGTCCCAGGCAACCGCAAGGCGCGGCGCCCAATTGTTTGTATCGCGCGGGAAGCCTTGCTGCACGCCCACTGCGTTTTGCGCGGCCAGAATGTCTGCCGCCGTCAGGCTGATGCCTGATAAAGGATCCCTGACTCCGACCGTGGGAATTGCCTGCGTCAACTCATAGTCGTAACGCACACCATAGTTGAGCGTCAGGTTGGGGCGAATCTTCCAGGAGTCCTGACCAAAGAAAGCCATCGGCCGGTTGGTCAAACGGCTAATCGGATCGCCAAAGCCCTGGATGAAGCTGGTTGGGAAGCCGAGACCATATTGCTGCACCGGAGTGAAGTCTGGCGCACCGGCGAAGCCAGCATTAAGCGTCGTAGCTGCCAGACCACCGAAATTGAAAAGACCCGCGAAGTTGAGCTCGAAGAGCGCCTGCGGGATTCTGACGAAGGCGAAGTCGCCGCCGAATTTGAAGGTGTGGTTGCCGGCCAGAATGTTCACGCTGTCGGTCCATTCGTAACGCGTTTCGGTGCGAACTACCGGGGAGAAAAGTTCACGACCGAAAAACGCGGTGCCCGAAATGTTGGAGGCCACCGCGTCGCCATTTTGCGAGCTGAAAGTCGCGCGGCGTTCGCCGAAATTGAAACGTGCTTCATTGACTATGTTGCTGCCCAGAGTAGCGACCCAGGTGGCAACTGCCGACATGTCGCGCAATTTCTGAATGCCAGTGCGCGAAAAATCGTTTTGGCCCAGCGATTGATTTTGCGACTCCACCTGAATTCCGGTAATCCGGCTCGGGTTGTAGCCGAAGCGGAAATTGAACTGATGATTCCTGGTGATCATGTGGTCCAGGCGAAACGAGTTGTAAGTAGTTCGGTCAGTAACGGGGAACACTTTCTGCAGATCATTGAGTGGGCGAAACGCGATGAACTGGCCCAGAGAATTGGTAGTGCCAATTGGAACGGGCGCGCCCGACAAGATGAAGCGCGAGCCAATAGGCGTGGTCGGACCCGTAATCGGGGTAATCGCCGGACAGCCGCTACCATCGTTGGGACTGGTGAGCGGGTTAATTCCGCTCAGACCGGTCGAGCCGCCGCTGGAAGCAAAAAAGGCGTAAGCCCTGGCTCCGCAGACCGCCGCCGCTGAGCCGACCGCCAACAGGCCGTTGATATATGCGGCTTGTTGCGGCGTTATGTTTGCAAAAGTGCGGGCGATAGGATTCAGTCCGGGAATTACGGGGATGGTTACGGAAGATGTCAGCCCTTTGGCAACATTACTCGTAAAGAATCCCGACTCGTCACGCCGCCGCTGCTCGAATGCGAAGAAGAAGAAAGTGCGGTCTCGGTCCATCGGGCCGCCGAGCGTGAATCCGTATTGAGTGCGCCGGAAATCCGGCTTCGCGATGGGCGCAAACGGGTTTCTCGCCTGGAAATTCTTGTCGCGGAGAAAACCGAAGACGTTTCCATGAAAATCGTTTGTGCCGCTCTTGGTAACAACGTTGACGACACCGCCCGACGAACGTCCAAATTCGGGCGCGAAAGAATTCGTTACCACCTGGAACTCCTGCACCGCTTCCTGAGAAACCGTCGAACGCGAAGCGTTGACTGAGTTGTCGGTGTTGTCGGCTCCGTCAACCTGGACGAGGTTTGAGCGACCGCGCTGGCCGCCAAAGTTCAAACCCGTCGTGGGCGCTGGTCCGATGGGTCGACCGTTGTCGCGGCCAACCGTTGAGGTTGTCAGCGCAAAGGAGAGATAGTTTCGTTCATTGATCGGAAGATTCTCGATGCGTTGCTGGTCCACGGTCGTTGAGATCGCCGTCTTCGAAGTTTCGACCAGCTCCGTCGTGGCGCCGGTGATAGTTACCACTTCGCTAACCTGGCCCACTTCCAACGCCACATCCAGGTCGGCGCTCTGCCCGACGGTGAGTGTGACGGAAGGCAACACAGCCTTCTTAAAGTTTGGAGCTTCCACGGTCACTTCATAAACACCCGGCGGCAGGCTGACTATCTGATAGGCGCCGTCGCTGTTGCTGGTCGCATCTTTGGCGGTGCCAGTAGCAGGATTACGGGCGGTGACAGTGGCGCCGGCCACGACCGCGCCGGTAGCGTCGCGGACGACACCGCGCAGGTCGGCGGCGTTGGCTTGTGCCTGGGCGAAAGCGGTGCTGGCGGCAAGTTGGCCGCAAAAAATCGCCACGAACAAAACGGTTGTAATTCGCAGCGAGGCCTTAAGCCACTCTGTAGAGGACGCAAACATCATCTGATTCTCCTTAGCAAGTTTAGGGACTCTGGCCGACCAGTGAAGTACTGGTTTCAATTGACAGCTTACGAGCGAAGCCTACCGGAATTAGATACAAAAAATTTTCCCACGGTCCACGGCATGTCTTGGGGAGCGATTGGTCGCCGGTAGTCTAACCGCGACCTGCGGAGAATGCGCCGGGAGCATGTAAATAAAATGCTCCGCCTTTTTACTCCAAAAGTTGCTGTCTGGCAAGCGTTTATCTGCTTCTCGCCAGGAACTCAACGATGCCTCAAGACGGCGGCGAGGCAGAATCCACCCGAAAAGGGTTCTTACTTTCCCGCTCGGCCGTCCGTTATCGCAGCCGGTTCTGACGAGACGCGTGGCTGCGGACGGGTGGCGCGCGCCAGTCTCCGCCGCAGCCGCGCACTGGCGCCGAAGAGAAGTATGGCCGTTTCGGCGAAAAGTGGGACAAACGCGGCGCGTCGCAGCAACCGGAAAAGCGTAAACGCGAGTTGAAGGCCCTGGCGTAACTAACCTGATAGTCGCGAGCTAACCTTGCGGGATCGAGCGAGTCGGCTTGACCAGTATGGGGCAGACGGAGCAGATGGCTAGACACGAGCTCGGCGGCAATCTGACCGCTCTCGAGCGCCATCAACATCCCGCTACCGGTAAACGGATCTATGAACGAAGCCGCGTCGCCTATCGTCAGCAGTCCGGCGGCAGGGGTCAGCGTTCCTCGTCCAAAGCGTTCAAAAGAAACACTAAGCCAGGGTGTGACAGGGCGCGCCTCGGCCAGCGTGTGACGGGCGCGAGCGTTTCGCATCACCACCTCACGCATCACAGTTTCCGGGTCGGAACCGTGCCGACGCACCTCCTCCGCGGAAACTATGAAGCACAGATTACTGGCGCCGCCTTCAACGCTGCTCAAGCCTCCATATCCGCCGCGGTAAAAATAGATCTCGCAAGCGCCATCGGCCACGCGAGTGTTTTCCAGGTGCGCTTTGAAAGCAACCAGCGGACGCTGCTGATTCCTTGATCGCTGGCGTCCCTTCACATCGACGTGACGCGCGAGGGCTCTGCTTCTTCCCGTAGCGTCGATCGTAATGCGTGCCCGAAACTCGTTGGCTGACGCCGCAGTTTTTACCGTGATACCCCGGATAGCACCGCGTTCCTGAATCAGGCCTGATGCATGCGTCTGTTCCAGCACAACAACTCCCGCATCTTTCGCACGTTGGAGCAGGTTGTGGTCCATCTCACTACGACTAAGCCCCAGCGCAGTCGCGCCAGACCCAAACCATTCGCTGGGCACGGTCACGGAGTGGCTCCGGCGAGAATAGAAAACCGTTTCTGATAGCGCAGCCCCGCCAGCGGAAGTCATCTGTTTCAGGACGCCCAGACGTTTGAAATGCGCGAGGCATTCCGGCGAGATAAACTCCCCACACAATTTTGCGCGAGGAAACTTTTTCTCTTCGACCAGCAGGACGCGCACTCCATCCGTGGCGAGTTGAATCGCGGCGCTCGCGCCCGCTGGGCCGCCGCCGGCAATAATCACGTCGTAAGTGTTTGAAGTGGTCACGGGATCGATTAAAGGAGCCTGCGCGCAGTCGTTACCTAGTGTCCGGCGGTGAAGCCGCCAATACCAGCCGGTAGGGAAAGCGCCGCGTTACCTTGAAAGCTTTTAGGCCCGCACGCTCCGCCAGTTTGTTCAATTCGCCAGGAGTAAAACTCCGCAGAATGGACAGTGCACCGTCCTCGCGAATCAGTCTATTGTGTAATAACAACTGCCCGACAGTGGTGTAAAAGAAATAGGCCACCGGATGCCGATGCAGATCGATGACGAACAATCGGCGCGCGGTCACGCGACCCAACTCGCGCAGGATCGCTACTGCGTCGGCGTCTTTGAAATGATGCGTGAAGAGTGAACACATCGCGTAATCGAATTGATTATCAACGAAAGGGAGCCGGAAGGCGTCGCCGCGTGTCGCGGAAATTTCCGGAAAGTCTGTTGACTGCTCGAGTATCGCGTTGGCCGATTGTTGATTGAGTTCCACTCCGATGAGTGCTGCTGTGCGACCGCTATTCTGCGACCATTTCGCGACTACGCGCAGCAGCTCGCCCGACCCGGCGCCCACATCGAGCACCGAATAATTTCCTAAGTTTGTTTTCTCGATTTCGGAAAGCAGAGACTCGCGCAAGGCCCGCGCGTCGCCCAGCCAACGATTGATCCGGCGCAGTTCCACCAGGCAGCCTTCATACTCCTCGGCTGTATAGTCACCTTTGTCGAGGTGCTCAAGCTCTAAGCTACGCTGGCGAAACTGTGCGAACATAACACGCTCCGTGGCACGGGCGTCCCGCCCGTGGATCACGCGCAAGATGCGCGTGCCACAATTAAAGTGGCCCATCATATCAGTCCGTTGGCGACCCTTAAACCATTTGTCTATACTTGCCGCGAACGCTAACTCGGTCCATTGAAGTATGCAACTCAACTTAGAATCGGCAGCCGAGCTGTTCTTGAATCCGCGGAACGTCGGTGACGCAGTCGCGCCAAGCTTTATTGGTCGATCGGCATCGTTCACCTGCGGCGCTGCTCTTCGTATTTCGCTACACGTCGATGAGTCGCAGCGAATCGTGGAGGCAAAATTCAAAGCAGCAGGCTGTAGCGCTTTGGTAGCTTCAGCTTCGTGGTTAACCGAACAGGTCATTGGCAAGACTACGGGCGAGGCCGCGAGGTTGGGCCAGCAGCCTGAGTTGCTAAGAAGTCTCGTTTCCGTGGTAGAAAATGATCGCGGTGACTGCGCAGCGCTGGCTTGCGAGGCTTTGCTTACCGCTATCTCGACATACAGTGACTCAGTCAGAGATGAGTGGAATGGCGATGAAGCGCTCATCTGCACTTGCTTTGGCGTCTCGGAACGAACCATCGAACTCGAAATTCAGGAGAAGCACTTACGCACGATTGCCGAAGTCACGCGCGCGTGTAATGCCGGCGCCGGCTGCCGTTCGTGCAACCCGTTGATTGAGGATATTCTGGAGGAAGTAAATCGTAAATGGTGAATCGTAAATAGAGATCCGTACAGCTGGCGCCATTTGGCTCAATCATCGCGCGAGTTCATTCAACCACTATTTACAATTTACCATTCACTATTCACCGCATCATGATCTATCTCGACAATAACGCCACTACCCGCGTCGCGCCGGAAGTTTTCGCCGCGATGCAGCCATACCTAACCGAAAACTACGGCAACCCGTCCTCCGCCCACTCGCTGGGCCGAAAGATGAAAGCCGCGGTCGAACGCGCACGCGAACAAGTCGCTGAACTAATCGGCGCTGCGGACGCGAGTGAAATCGTCTTCACCTCGTGCGGTTCCGAATCTGACAACTGGGCCATCGGCGGATATCTCGAACAAAACCCGACGCGCCGTCACATCATCACCACCCGCGTGGAACACGAAGCCGTGCGAAATCTCTGCGAGCATCTGTCGCAAATCGGCTGCGAGGTAACCTGGCTCGAAGTTGACGGAAACGGCGAATTAAACCTCAACGATCTGCGCCAGGCGCTACGCCCCGACACTGGCATCGTCTCGGTAATGCTTGCCAACAACGAAACCGGCGTGATCTTCCCGATCGAAGAAATTGGAAAGATTATTCGCGAACATTCGGACGCCGTTTTCCATGTCGACGGTGTGCAGGCAGTCGGCAAGGTACCCATCAACTTGAAAGAGCTCGAAGTAGATCTGTTTGCATTGTCAGGTCACAAGTTGCATGCGCCGCAGGGTGTCGGCGCTCTTTACATTCGCGGCGGGGTTGAGCTGCCGCCTTTCATCATCGGCGGCAGCCAGGAACGTGGCCGCCGCGCCGGGACGTCGGCGGTGGCAAACATTGTCGGCCTCGGCGCCGCCTGCGAGTTGGCGCGAACCTTCGACGGCCACGACGAAATTGAACGGCTACGCAACAAACTGGAAGACGAGATACTAAAACAGATTCCCAATGCCCGTTTGAACGGCACGCCCGATCGCGCGAAGCGTTTGCCCAACACTTCAAGCATCTCGTTCGAGTATGTGGAAGGCGAGAACATTCTCGTACATCTCGATAACCTTGGCATCGCGGTCTCCACCGGCTCCGCTTGTCATTCCACGACGAAGCAAGCATCGCCCACGCTGCACGCGATGAACATTCCCTACTCGGCGGCGCAGGGCGCAATCAGATTTTCCCTTTCGCGTTACAACACTGAGGAGGAAATCGACCGTACACTGAAGGTATTGCCGGAGATCATCAACAAGCTGGTAGAGATGTCGCCTTACGATAAAGAACTGCGAGCCTTGAAAATGGCGCCGCGATAATTGTGGCACGGGCGTCCCCCCGGTGTTTACGACGTGGCAGTCGTGACGGATGAATCATTGGCGGCACGCCCGTGCCACGACGCAGCGTGCACCTACTTCAGTCCGCTTCGCTTTGCTGGTAGAATCCATTCGATTTGAAAACAAATCTTCGCCGCTTCTCTCCAGTCGGGTTTCCGGGGCTAAATCCAATGTCGGCTGAACAGTTGGCTGTAATCAGACGTTTCTTTCGACAAAGGCCAAAGGCCGCCGGCCTCGGCCAGCGGAGCGCGTTCGGATGTGCGATTGTTTGCGCAGTTCTGGCAGAAACTGCGTGTTTTTGCCGAGCAAGAATCTCTTGATTACGATAATCAGGCAGGAAACCAAGCTTTAAGGCGGCGGTACGCGAGTTGATGTCGTTAGTAGTTTGGATCGTATCGAGCACCGCGCCGTCTGAGTCGTAAACAACGCAGCTACTTTTCATACGAAGGGAATCTTCCAGACCATCATGAGCACTGTCATCGAACCGCCTGTCACACTCGAAAAGAATCTTGAAGAACTCGAAACCGTAACCATTCGCTTCGCCGGAGACTCCGGCGACGGCATGCAGTTAACGGGCACTCAGTTTACGAACACCTCAGCGGTGCTGGGCAACGACATTTCAACGTTGCCGGATTTCCCGGCTGAGATTCGCGCTCCGGCTGGAAGTCTCCCCGGCGTTAGCGGTTTTCAGTTGAACTTTTCCAGCCAGCACATCAAGACGCCCGGCGATCAGCCCAGCGTGCTGGTGGCCATGAACCCGGCGGCGTTGAAGGTCAACCTGGCCGATCTGGAAGAGGGCGGCACGATCATCATTAACACCGATGGTTTCACCGCAGAGAATCTGAAGTATGCAAAGTATGCTTCGAATCCACTCGACGATGGCACGCTCGCGGGTTATCGCGTTCACAAACTCCCGATAACTACGCTCAACATGAATGCATTGAAAGGCAATGTTGAGCTATCGCGTAAAGAGATCGACCGCAGCAAAAACTTTTTCGCGCTTGGTGTGCTCTATTGGCTTTACGATCGTCCGCTGGAAGGTACGCTGTCTTGGATCACGAGCAAGTTTGGCAAAAGCCCGGAGCTGGCCAAGGCCAATGAAGTCGCGCTCAGGACCGGTTACAACTTTGCCGACACGACAGAAGTTTTCACTACCCACTACAAGATCAGGAAAGCGAAAATCACACCCGGCAAATATCGTAAGATCACCGGCAACGAAGCGACCGCCATCGGATTTGTCGCCGCGTCGCAACTCGCGGGCATTCCGCTGTTTTATGGTTCCTATCCGATCACGCCGGCGTCTGACATTCTCCATGAGCTCGCGCGCCACAAGAGTTTTGGCGTGAAAACATTTCAGGCCGAAGATGAAATCGCCGCGGTCTGCTCCGCTATCGGCGCCAGCTTCGCCGGCCAGATTGGTTTGACTGGAACTTCCGGTCCCGGCGTGGCGCTCAAACAGGAAGCCATCGGCCTCGCAGTGATGACCGAATTGCCTTTGGTGATAGTCAACGTCCAGCGCGGTGGGCCATCCACGGGCTTGCCGACGAAAACGGAGCAGGCGGATCTTTTCCAGGCTGTCTGGGGCAGAAATGGCGAGTGTCCGGCCATCGTGATTGCGCCATCGACGCCGGCTGACTGTTTCGCAATGGCCATCGAAGCCGTGCGCCTGGCCTATAAGTACATGAGCCCGGTGTTCTATTTGTCGGAC
>JANMVC010000073.1:0-4304 GCA_031392315.1 Pyrinomonadaceae bacterium
ATCGCGAATCTCGGAGGCGATTTGGCCCAGCGACTTTTGATCGGCTGAACGAACTATAGGCGTTATCAGTCCGTCTTCGATGGCCACTGCAACGCCAATGTCAGCATGGTCGTAGTAACGAACGACTTTGTCCTGGAACGAGGCGTTGACCTGCGGATGTTGCCGGAGCGCCGCCGCGGCAACTTTGATAATGATGTCGTTGACGCTGATCTTCAGTTCGGGATCGAGCGCGTTGATGCTGGCGCGCATTTCTGCCGCGCGATTCATCTCAATCTCGGTAGTCAGGAAGAAATGTGGGATCGGACCAAGGGAAGTCACGAGGCGCTTGGCGATAGTGCGCCGCATTTCACTCGCCGGAACGTCGCGGTAAGCTGACGGTTCGGCGGGGGATTGCTGCCCGGTGACTCGCTGGCTATCGTCTGCTTTGGACGGTGCAGAAGTTTTGCCGGCAACGAGGTCCTCTACGTCGCGTTTGATAATTCGGCCGCCTGGTCCGCTCCCAGTCACCGACCTTAAATCAATACCTGATTCCGCCGCCATGCGTGCAGCCAGCGGCGAAACAATCAGCCGTCCGCGCGGAATTCCATTTCCTGATGCGCCGTCCGCATCGTCTGTCGTTTTGCCGCTCGCCTTTGGTTCAATGGCTGGAGCGGGGCCAGAGCGACCAGTATCGCCGGGTTTTGCTGCTTCGGTTGATTCGGGAGTAGTTGAAGTTTCAGATGTATCTGTGGACGGATTAGCCGCCGCCGAGGCCGCTGGTGCAGGTTGCGCAGCCGGGGCCGCGCTCATAAGTGCCGAGATGTCTTCGTCAGGCTCGCCAATGATGGCGATAAGTTGGCCGAGCGGCGCCGATTCGCCGTCCTGAATCAATATCTTGCGCAGCACGCCATTTCCCAGCGCCTGCATTTCCATCGTGGCCTTGTCAGTATCGATCTCGGCGAGCGGTTCGCCCATCGAGACCTTGTCGCCCTCTTTCTTGAGCCAGCGCGAAAGTTGTCCCTCTTCCATGGTCGGAGAGAGCTTGGGCATGATTACCTTAGGTGCCATGGTTTGTTGTGGTCTTGTAAGAACCGCCTGCGGTAGCGGGCGGGCCATAGACTAAATCCAAAACCTACATTCAGAGGAGTGCCCGCCCGCTACCGCAGGCGGTTCTGACCTTAATCCAAATACGCGACTTCGCGCACGGCTGCCACGATTTGATCCACTTTCGGAATCGCCAGCTCCTCAAGATTCTTCGCGTAGGGCATCGGCACATCCGCCCCCGATACACGCTTCACCGGAGCGTCGAGATAATCGAAAGCGCGCTCCATGATCTGCGAACTAATCTCTGCAGACACTCCAAAGAACGGATGCGCCTCTTCCGCAATTACCACCCGATTAGTTTTCTTAACCGACGTCAGAATTGTTTCGATATCAAGCGGGCGAATCGTTCTGGGGTCAATCACTTCACAGGAAACACCCTGCTTCTCCAGTGCCTCAGCGGCTTTCAAAGCCACCGGGACCATCAACGACCGCGCTACTATTGTCGCGTCCTTTCCTTCGCGCTTGACGTCGGCGACGCCGATAGGAATCGTGAAATCGACATCGTCGGAAACTTCGCCCTTGTTCCCGTACATTCTTTCCTGCTCCATAAAGATCACGGGGTCGTCGTCACGAATCGCAGACTTCAGCAGACCCTTCGCATCGGCTGGAGTGGAAGGCATGACAACTTTCAGGCCGGGGAAATATGCGAACCACGATTCGATAGCTTGTGAATGTTGGGAGCTCACCTGGAAGGCTGATCCGCTGGGACCGCGAAACACGATGGGCACTTTGAACTGGCCGCCGGACATGTAGAGCATCTTCGCAGCCGAGTTGATAATCTGATCGGTGGCGAGGATCGAAAAGTTAAAGGTCATAAACTCGATGATCGGTCGCAAGCCGGCCATCGCCGCGCCCACTCCGAGTCCGGCGAATCCCAACTCGGTTATCGGCGTGTCAATAACGCGTTTGTCGCCGAGTTCAGCGAGCAGACCTTTCGTGACTTTGTAAGCGCCCTCATAAGCAGCGACCTCTTCGCCCATCAGGAAGACGTTTTCATCGCGGAGCATCTCCTCACGTAAGGCCTGATTGAGCGCTTCGCGCATGGTCACTACTGGCATTAACCTGTTTCCTTTTTCCCTTGTAACGCAAACTGTTAGTTTGCGTAATTGCGAGCAGTCATTCCCCGGAACAAGAACACGCAAACTAACAGTTTGCGTTACATCTTAACGCTGGCCCGGAACGATCGGATTCGCGTATACGTTGGTGAACAATTCCTCCGCAGCCGGCAGCGGACTGTCTTCGGCAAACTGCACGCTGCGTTCGACCTGCTCTTTCACTTTTGCTTCGATCTCCTCAAACTCTGCATCGCTGAGCACGCCTTCTTCTTTCAGGGTGGCGTGAAACAACTTAATTGGATCGCGCTCCTGGTGAAGTTCGATCTCGGCCCGCGTCCGATAGTTTCCCGGATCAGACATCGAGTGGCCCATGAACCGGTAAGTGCGAACTTCCAGCAGAGTAGGCAAGTAGTCTTTGCGCGCGCGCTCCACAGCTCTCTGGGTGGCCTCGCGAACAGCCAGCACGTCCATGCCGTCCACAAACTCAGCAGCCAACTCATACGCATCGCCCTTTTGCGAGATGTTCTGCAACGACATAGCTCGCTTTAACGACGTGCCCATTCCGTATTGATTATTTTCGCAGATGTAAATACAAGGCAACTTCCAAAGCTGGGCCATGTTGAGCGACTCGTGAAAGGCGCCCTGATTGACCGCAGCCTCGCCAAAGAAGCAAAGCGTTACCTGATCGGTTCCTTTGTATTTGGTTGCGAACGCCACCCCGGTGGCCAAAGGAATCTGTCCCGCGACGATGCCGTGGCCGCCCAGGAAGTTCACTTCGCTGTCAAACATGTGCATCGAGCCGCCCTTGCCCTTCGAGCAACCGCCGGCTTTGCCGTAGAGTTCAGCCATGACGGACTCGGGAGACATGCCTTTGGCGATGGCGTGCGCGTGTTCGCGGTAGCTGGTCAGCACGTAGTCGTCTTTGCGAATCGCCGAGAGCGCGCCAATCGCGACTGCCTCCTGGCCGATGTAGAGATGGCAAAAGCCGCCAATCTTGCCACTGCTGTAGGCTTCGGCGGCCTTCTCTTCAAAGCGACGCACCAACACCATCTCGTGATAGATCCGCACGAGTGTCGCTCGATCCAAACCTGAGAGCCGACTCTTCTGCGCCTCCTTGATGGCTTCCTGATCAAGGTTGGCAGACTCGAGCGCGTCAGCCGATTCGTCGTCCATTACAGCGACGCTTTTGCCGTCGGCTGGTTGTCGGGAGGCAGCGGGCGTTCGTTTTCGTATTTCGTAGTTCGACTTTGCCACAGTTTCGCGTTCTCTTGAATAACTAACCGCCATCAGGCGGTTTCGTCATGACATAGATGTTTTGGCTGGTATTTGAATCGCGGGGATTATACGCGAGGATTGGAAGCTCGCGCAAAACTAGGCGCAAAACCTTGAAAAAAAGCGGCACCGATCGTGCCGCTTCGGAATCAGGTGGAAGGCGAACTTACACAACTATCTGAAGGCGTCCAGATTGGTGACTGAGGCGCCACTCAGCGTGATCACACTTTTCCGCGCATGCTTGTTGACCTGCATCTTTTTCGCTGCCGCAGTTAGCAGTTCTTCGGTCGTCTCGCCTTCGTCCGGGAAGCACGCGACGCCAACACTCATCCCGACGTGTATTACCTGGCCCGCTCGCACCGAGAATTTTTGCGTCTCGACGGCTTTCCTAATCCGTTCGCCGACATTGACGGCCATCTGACTGGAAGCCATTGGCATGATGGCGACAAACTCGTCGCCGGCATAGCGCGTCAGAATATCCATCTGTCTGAGTTCCTTGCGGACGACGGCGGCGACACTGGCGAGCACGCGGTCGCCGATTGCGTGGCCCCACTGATCATTGATTCCCTTAAAGTCGTCTACATCCATGCTCACCACGGCCAGCGATTCGTTGCCCATGCGTTGGCATTCCGCGAGGCGTTGCTCCAGCATCATGTAGAACCCGCGAGCGTTGGGAAGTTCGGTAAGCGGATCGACAAGAGCGCTCTCTTTCGTCTTTTCATAAGTCATCGCATTGTTGAGAGCACTTGATGCATGCTGGCAGACTGACTCCAGCAGGCGAACATGTTCGGTTGTGTAGGAACTGCGACTTCGCGAGTAGAGCGTAATCGCGCCGAAGGCACCATCTTCGCGCAGCAAGGGTGACACGAGCGCGCCGCGGTAAGATTTGGCGAT
>JANMVC010000155.1:0-3366 GCA_031392315.1 Pyrinomonadaceae bacterium
ACTCCAGAATGTCGGTGATGAAACGGAGGGCGTCGCCGCCACGGATGGTGAACGCCGAGATGGATTGTTAGCCGTTGCGGGCTTGCTTGTCGCTGGGTGTGTCGGATTCAACGAGTTGGGTTTCAACTGGAGGCGCCGGTCTCTTAACCATCTTTACGCGATTACCCTGCGCATTGTACTCAACTTCGTCCATGATGTTGTAGATCAACAGCACGCCGCGGCCTGACGACTTGAACAAATTAGCCGGATCGCGCGGGTCGGGTATGGTCTGCACGTCAAAGCCTTCGCCTTCATCCTCAATTGTAAAGGTCGCTTCTGTGGGTGAGAGTTCCGCGCCGACGCGCACCAGCTTGGTCGGGTCGCCTTTGTTGCCATGCTTGACCGCGTTAACAAAAGCCTCGTCGAGCGCCACGAAAAGATTCGAACCCTCCGGCGAGATCACTCCCAGCTTGGCCACACGTTCGAGCAGATACTGCAGCACGCCATTCATCAGGATCAGGTCGCTGGGAAGTTCAAATTCAATCTTTTCGTGTGTGTGAGAAAGCAGATTTGGATCGTCTACGTATCGCAGCTTGTAAGAAAGTGTCTGCTCGACTATTTCGCGCAGCTCCTGTTTGTCGTAGGGACCACGCACGTAATTTGCCGCGCCCATCTTGAAAGCTTTGACGATGACTGGTGCAGCAGAGCTGAAGCCGACGGGCGTGAGCAGATGTTTTCGATGTAGCTCGCCGTTCGGGCGGCCGGCAGATTTTGTTGGCTGCTCGTCGGACGCTGAATCTTCAGTGAGGTCGCTGATGATGAGATCAAATTGGTCGAGGTCTTCGCGATTGAGCGCGTCTTCGCGATCGCCAGTCACCACAGCCTCGTGGCCCAGACTGCCGAGCACGTCTTCGAGTATCGCACGCAACTCATCGTTGTTGTCGACGATGAGAATCCTACGTTTCTCCATCCCGCTCCAAACTGCCGATGATAATCAAGGGAGAGAACGGAAGCATATAAATTACCGCGCTTCCAAAAGCAAGTTACGACATTTCGGGCTGTTGCGTTCGGAATATATCACTCGGGAGGCGGAAGTGACACGTCCAGAGTCGAAGGCCCAAGGTCCAAAGTCGGAAGACAGCACTTCAGACTTGATCCCGATTGACCGTCAAGCCGACACAAGAGGACGTTGGACTTTGGACCTTGGACTTTGGACTTCTTGCTCGTTACACTCCTGCTCCTACCAGATGGGCAAACCCGGGAGATTACAGTCGTCGATCGAATACGCAGTTGCGCGCACGATGCTCGCGGGCCTCGGCATGCTACCGCGTCGCGCTGCGCTGGCGGTTGGTTCGATAGTTGGCCGCGTCGGTTACCGCTTACCTGGCAATCTCCGGCGCACTGGCTTGCGCAATCTCGAAATCGCTTTCCCGGAAATGACTGAAGTCGAGCGGCGGCGCATTCTGCGTGGTTCCTTTCTGAGCCTGGGGCGGCTGCTCGGTGAATTTAGCCAGTTGCCGCGCGCTACGCCTGATTCTTTGCGTGCGATGATCGAATATGACGAAGTAGGGTTGGCCCACTTGCGCGAGGCTGAGAAGAATAAACGCGGCGTGATTTTCCTGACGGGCCATCTTGGCTGCTGGGAACTTCACAGCTTTGGTTGGTCGGCGCTGGAATATCCGATCAGTTTTCTGGTTCGCCCCCTGGACAACGAGCGCATCGAGCAAATGATCGAAGGCATTCGCACGCGATTCGGAAACCGCGCGATAGACAAAAAAAGCGCGGCCCGCCAGTCTCTGCGCGTCCTGCGAGAAGGCGGCACGCTCGGCATTCTTTCCGATTTGAATACCCAAACGCGCGAAGGAGTTTTCGTACCGTTCTTTGGAAAACTAGCGTGCACTACCGCCGGCATAGCCACGCTGGCGTTGAAGACCGACGCAGTCGTAATTCCCACTTGCGCCGTTTGGGACCAGAAGCGGCGGCGCTATTTTTTTCACGGCGATCCGCCAGTGGAGTTGGTGCGCACCGGAAATCACGAGAAGGATATCGAAGTGAACACAGCTCGCTTCGCTGCGGCGGTTGAACACATGGTCCGTCTCTATCCGGATCAATGGCTGTGGATTCATAAGCGTTGGAAGACCAGGCCGCCGGGCGAAGCGGATCTGTATCGATGAGCACTTCGCCGCCTGCCCGTGTCCACTTCTCTCAGCTATACTCTCTCTCGTCAAAAAGAACCCATGCAAGTTTCCGTCGAACAAGACTTCAAAGGTGCGCGAACGGCGGCGGAGACCGTCTCCCGCGCCTATGAGTTTGCCGATCTGTCTTCCTATCCCACGAAGAAACGCTTTCTGATTCAGGCTGCTGATCTTTCGTTTTTCTGGCTCATCAAAATGATCGGTGGAACGGTGCGTTGGCAAATCAACGGATGGGAAAACTGGGAAGCGGCTAGCCGCGACGGCCACGTGCCAATCTTTGCCTTTTGGCACAATCGTGTATTCCTGTCCACCTACTTCTGGCGAAAGCGCCGCATTGTTGTGATGACCTCGAAAAGCTTCGATGGCGAATACATTGCCCGGTTCATTCAAAGGTTCGGTTACGGCGCGGCGCGCGGGTCGAGCACACGCGGCGCCGTCGGCGCGATTATAGAAATGGCTCGGCTGATGCGGGCCGGATGTTCCACGGCGTTCACTATCGATGGACCAAAGGGTCCACGCTACGTTGCGAAGATGGGCGCGGTCTTGCTGGCTAAGAAGACAGGTCACCCTATCCTTCCTTTCACCATTACGCCACGGCGTTTCTGGAAATCGAAAAAGAGCTGGGATTTGTTCCAGGTGCCGTGGCCATTTACGCGCGCGCGAGTGGATATAGCCGCTCCGATTTTCGTTTCCGCCGACGCTAATGAGCAGGAGCTGGCAACGAAACGAGATGAACTGCAGGCTGTGCTCGATGAGCTTGATCGAAGCGGGCGGGAGTGGGCCGGACGATAATCGCGACTCATGAACGAATCGAAACCTCAGGTTGTGATCATTGCTGGTCCTAACGGGGCCGGGAAATCCACGCTGGCCCCGGTCCTTCTCCGTGATACCTTCGGCCTGCTCGAGTATGTGAATGCGGATCCAATCGCCTTGGGCTTGTCAGCTTTTGATTCGGCAAGTATGTCTATTGAGGCCGGGCGCATAGCCTTGGGTCGATTGCATAGCCTCGCGCATCGTCGTAAGAGTTTTGCATTTGAAACCACCCTGTCCACGCGCTTTTACGCTTCGTGGATTGCAGATCTCCGCGAATCTGGATATGAGTTTCAACTGGTGCTTGTTTGGTTGCGCAGTGTCGAGCTTGCGATTGAGCGAGTTGAAGGCCGCGTTCGGACCGGAGGGCACTCGATACCGG
>JANMVC010000216.1:0-7958 GCA_031392315.1 Pyrinomonadaceae bacterium
CATTGTTAATGCCCGTTGTCGAAACATCCAGAAGCAGATCGACCAGATGATCCTCGAGAAGATTGACCTCATCGATGTACAGGAAGCCGCGATTCGCGCGCGCCAGCAGACCAGGTTCGAACCGCTTGATGCCGCTGCGCAGCGCCTGTTCGATGTCGATTGTTCCGCAGATTCGGTCCTCAGTAGCTCCCAGAGGAAGATCAATCACGCGCACTGCGGATTTCTCATTCGGCAGTTTTGCCTCCGCGACTATCGCCTCACTACACTCGTTACATAAATTCTGATCATCGGCTGGATCGCAACGGTAGATACACCCCGAAACTACTTGCACCTGCGGCAACAGATCGGCAAGCGCTCTCACCGCCGTCGACTTCCCAGTGCCGCGGTGGCCCATGATCAGCACGCCCCCAACCTTCGCGTCTATGACGTTGAGAATCATCGCCAGCTTCATTTCGTCCTGACCGACGATGGCAGCGAACGGATATTCAGTCAGCGCCTTCGGCGGCTGTTTGAGAGACTTCAGCTGTTTGGAGGTTTTGGTGCTGGTAGATTTTGAGGTCCGTTTCGTCATGCTTGAATGTAAGTCTTTTAGCTGAAAAGGCTGAGTGGAGCAAGGATGTCGGTTACGGCAGGCCGCAAGCGTTCCATTTTCGGTAGTCCAAAAGCCGCGCGCCCAGTGCTCGGGCTTCGGCATCAAATGACAATCTCCCCGGCTGTCAGCTATCATGCAAGTCCTCCTTGATTCAATGTTAGAAGCAACCAACCTAGCTTGCGTCCGCGGATCTCGCCGACTCTTCAGTGACTTAAATTTTTCCCTCGCGGCAGGCACGCTGCTGCAAGTTACGGGGCCAAACGGGAGCGGCAAAACAAGTTTGCAGCGAATTATCTGCGGGCTGATGGCCCCGGACGCTGGTGAAGTAAAGTGGGGAGATGCCAACATCAAGTCGCTCGGTGAAGACTACTCGAGCAACTTTATTTACATTGGCCATCGACACGGCGTCAAAGACGAACTTACCTCCGTGGAAAATCTGCGCATCGCGGCCGGACTGACCGGAGCCGAACTAACAAAGAATGACGCCGCGCGAGCTCTCGGCGAGGTTGGACTCGCTGGACGAGAAGATCTGCCGGCGCGCTTTCTATCTGAAGGGCAGAAACGAAGGTCGGCGCTGGCGCGACTCATTACGAGCCGTCGAACGCTTTGGGTCCTCGATGAAGTGCTGGCCTCCCTTGATACCGCCGCCATTAGAATGGTGGAGAGCTTGATTGAACGACATTTGAGCGAAGGCGGGATGGCAATAGTCACAACTCATCAGCCGCTCAATCTCACCGCGGGTTCCATTCAGCAGCTCGAACTCGCAGGTGAAGTTCCCATCGGTTCAGCATCAGCGGGGTTACGGTCGTGAGCGGTGGCTCCACTGTTTCAATGTTTCGATGGGTCGTGGCGCGCGATCTAATGCTTGCCTGGCGGCAACGCGCCGACGTGCTGTCCACGCTTTTTTTCTTTGTGATCGTAGTTAGCCTCTTCCCGCTCGGTATCGGTCCGGAGACTCAACTGCTGCGATCCATCGCCCCAGGAACTGTCTGGGTTGCAGCTTTGCTCGCGTCGATGCTTTCCCTCAATCGAGTTTTCGCTAACGACTATCACGACGGCACGCTCGAACAGATGCTACTGACGCCGCAGCCGCTCTATCTGGTTGTGCTTGGCAAGGTAATGGCTCAATGGCTCGTTTCAGAAGTTCCGCTGGTGTTGATTGCTCCGCTAATTGGTGTACAGTTTGGTTTGTCGCCGGACACATTGCTGGTTCTTTTCATTTCATTGCTCATCGGCACACCGATACTGAGCTTGATCGGCTCGATTGGCGCCGCACTAACGCTGGGATTACGTGGCGGTGGAGTGCTGGTCGCTCTGTTGGTGTTGCCGCTGTATATCCCGGTACTCATCTTCGGCGCCGGCGCAGTCGATGCAACGATCATCGGGATTGACCCAGCGGCTAATATCTATTTGTTGTCGGCGATGTTGGTCTTGTCACTCGTTTTTGCGCCGTGGGCCACGGCCGCGGCGCTGCGAATATCTTTGGAATAGAATTCGCCATGGCAGCGTTACTCGGAGCCGATGGATGGCTGAATTTCAGTTAGCACTTCGAAGCGTCGTTGACGATCTGTTCTTATAACGACCAGGCTGTTGTCTTCGCAGTCTCTTATGGCAAATCTTAGATGGGTGGACTAAGAATGAACTGGTACAAATACGCATCTCCAGCGGCCTTTTACCCACTTGCGGGCCGAATGATTCCGTGGTTTGCCATTCCCGCGGCGCTGCTTTTCATAGCCGGGTTCTATATCGGCTTTTTCAGAGCCCCCACTGATTTCCAGCAGGGCGATGCCTACCGGATAATGTTTATTCACGTGCCCGCAGCATGGATGGGGATGCTGCTTTACGTGTTGATGGCCTTCTACGCCGGCATCGGCTGGGCCTTTAATGCCCGCCTGGCCTCGATGATGGCGTCGTCCATTTCTACCACCGGAGCGCTATTTACTTTTATCTCCCTCGCGACTGGCTCTCTCTGGGGCAAGCCTACCTGGGGCACCTGGTGGGTTTGGGACGCGCGCCTGACGTCGACACTGATTCTCCTGTTTCTTTACATCGGGTTCATCTCGCTGCAGGCTGCGATTGACGAGCCGAAGCGGGCGGATCGTGCCGGGGCGGTGCTGGCCATTGTTGGAGTTGTCAATGTGCCGATCATCTATTTCTCGGTTCAGTGGTGGAACACGCTGCATCAGGGTGCGACAATTAGAATTCTGGGCAAGCCAACCATCGCGCCGATCATGCTGACGGCCATGTTGACCTTGCTCGCCGCGTGCTGGCTGTATTCGATTGCAATTTCACTGGCGCGTCTGCGTTGCATCATCATGGAACGAGAACAACGTGCCGATTGGATAAACGAAGGTGCGGGCGCTGGCTGATAGGCCACCCCGCCAGGAACCTTAGCTTGCTTTGTCAGCGCAATGGTTCGTAAGACGACATAAATCTGGCATACGGAGTCTTAAGAATGAACTGGTCAGAATTTTTCTACATGGGCGGCTACGCCTTTTACGTCTGGGGCTCCTACGGGCTGACGTTTGTGATCATCGTGGCGGAGGTCTTATCGGTCATTGGTCGTCGCAAAAGATTAGTGGCGCGAGGCCCTCGGAGTCTGGAACCAACTGAGAAGTGAAATCATGAAGAAACGTCATAAACGAATCGCTTTTATCGTCGCCGGCCTAGCGGGCCTGGGTCTTGCCGCTGCATTTGGATTGAGCGCGTTCAGAAGTAATCTGGTCTTCTTCTTCAGCCCGTCGCAGGTTGCTGCGAAGGAGGCGCCAGTCGGCAGAACTTTCCGCGTGGGTGGGTTGGTTGAAACAAATTCCCTGAAGCGCGACAACGATGGACTGACGGTGCGGTTTACGGTGACCGATACGGCGCAGAGCATTCCGGTAGTTTACAAAGGAATCCTTCCAGACTTATTCAAGGAAGGAAAAGGCTGCGTAGCGCAAGGTCATGTCGGGACGGACGGTGTGTTTTACGCCGATCAGGTCCTGGCCAAGCATGACGAGAATTACATGCCGCCGGAAGCGGGCCAGGCCCTCGACAAGGCGAAGCATGCGAAGGAAGCTGGCAAGACTGTCGTCGATTATTGATTTGATCGAATTCCATTATGGTTCCTGAAATCGGACAGTTTGCACTAATCCTGGCGCTGCTCCTCGCACTGACGCAGGCCACTTTGCCTTTAATCGGCGCGGCTCGCGGCAATCGCTCCTGGATCGCTGTCGCTGCCCCGGCCGGACAGGCGCAGTTTATCTTCGTGGCCATCGCCTTCTCCTGCCTCGCTTATTGTTTTATCACCAACGATTTTTCTGTTCTCAATGTCGCCACTAACTCAAACTCCCGACTTCCGCTCCAGTATCGTCTGGCCGCTACCTGGGGTTCGCATGAAGGGTCGCTGCTGCTCTGGAGTTTGATGCTCGGCCTTTGGACGGTCGCCGTTTCTCTGTTTAGCCGCCACTTGCCCGACGACATGGTCGCGCGGGTAATCAGTGTGATGGGAATTGTGAGCGTAGGATTTCTCCTGTTCATGCTGCTCACATCGAATCCTTTCACGCGACTGCTGCCCGCGGCGCCGGATGGACGCGATCTCAATCCCCTGCTCCAGGACCCGGCCATGGTCGCGCATCCGCCGATGCTCTACATGGGCTACGTTGGGTTCTCGGTGGCCTTCGCCTTTGCGATTTCGGCTTTGATTAGCGGTCGACTCGACGCAACCTGGGCCAGATGGTCGCGGCCCTGGACCACGGTCGCCTGGATGTTTTTGACCTGCGGCATCGCGCTCGGCAGTTGGTGGGCCTACTACGAACTCGGCTGGGGCGGTTGGTGGTTTTGGGATCCTGTCGAGAATGCTTCGTTTATGCCGTGGCTCGTCGGCACTGCTTTGATTCATTCGCTGGCCGTGACTGAAAAACGCGGCGGTTTCAAGAGTTGGACTGTGCTCCTGGCTATCGCGGCGTTCTCGTTGAGTCTATTGGGAACGTTTCTGGTGCGCTCGGGAGTTTTAACTTCAGTGCACGCTTTCGCGACTGATCCCAAGCGCGGCATCTTTATTTTGGCGTTTCTGGTCGTGGTGATTGGCGGTTCGCTGTTGCTTTACGCCTGGCGCGCAAAAAGCGTAGGGCTGGGTAGCAAGTTTGAAGTTGTCTCGCGCGAGTCGTTGCTGCTTTCCAACAATGTGCTGCTGACGGTTGCAGCAGCGTCGGTTCTACTCGGCACACTTTATCCTTTGATCATTGACGCGCTGGGGATGGGGAAACTGTCTGTCGGCCCGCCTTACTTCAACAGCGTCTTTGTGCCCTTGATGGTGCCCGCGGTTTTCCTGATGGGCGTTGGGCCAATCGCCCGCTGGAAGAAAGCGAGCCTGCCGGAGTTGGCAGTGCGTCTGCGCTGGGCATTTCTGGCGAGTGTGGTGACAGCCGTCATCCTTCCGTTTGTATTGGGCCAATGGAAACCGCTGGTCAGCCTTGGGCTGATGCTGGCGCTCTGGATTGTCGCGACGGCTATCGTGAATCTCTGGGATCGCGTTAAGAGCAGTCCTGGTCAACTCAGTCTGCTGCAAAAGCTCGGGATGCAAAGCCGCAGTTACTATGGAATGCAGTTGGCGCACCTCGGCGTTGCCGTTTTTGTCGTCGGCGTGACAATGGTCACTGGCTATCAAACGGAGCAGGACGTGCGCATGGACATCGGGGACACCCTCAACGCCGGCGGCTATACGTTTCGCTTCAACGGCGTGGCAAACGTCGCGGGTCCAAACTACCGCGCGGCCCGCGCTGAAATCGACGTCAGCAGGAATGGCGCGGTCGTCAATAAGATGTATCCGGAGAAACGCACTTATGTTTCTACGGAAAACGTCATGACTGAGACAGCGATCGACTCGGGACTCTTTCGCGATCTTTACGTCTCGCTCGGCGAACCGGTCAATGCCGGAGCCTGGAGCGTGCGTGTCTATTACAAGCCCTTCGTTGGGTGGATCTGGGGCGGCGCAGTGTTGATGGCCCTGGGCGGTGGCTTGGCGTTAAGCGACCGGCGCTATGCGGTGACGGCACGAAAGCAACGCGAAGCGCTCGCCGCAAAGTCGAAAGTCCTGACTGAGCCACTACCATCGACCGCCACTGCCTCAGTCAAAACCGAACTGGAACAGTTTGCGCCTTAAGCTGGGTTGGAGGCACTCCATACCTGGCCGAAAGAATTCAGAGTAGATCATGGTTCGTTATCTAATACCGCTGGCAATTTTTATTGGACTGGTCGTCTTCCTGGCCATCGGCCTGGGACGCGATCCGCATGAAGTCCCTTCCCCGCTCATCAATAAACCTGCGCCCGCATTTCAACTAGCTCAACTTAAGGATCCATCGAAGAGTTTTTCGCCGGAAGAGATGCGCGGCAAAGTTTGGCTGCTGAACGTTTGGGCATCGTGGTGCATCTCCTGCCGCGACGAGCATCCGTTGCTGCTGGAATACGCACGCGCCGGAACAGTGCCAATCTACGGCTTAAACTACCGCGACAAACGCGAGGACGCTTTGGCGTGGCTCGGCGAACTTGGCGATCCATATGTTCTGAGTGCGTCTGACCTCGACGCGCGGGTGGGCATGGACTACGGCGTTTACGGCGCACCGGAGAGTTACCTGATTGACAAGAACGGCATTATTCGCTTCAAACAAATTGGTCCGATTACGCCCGACGTTTGGGAGAAAACCATTCTTCCACTGGCGAAAGAACTGAACAAATAGGCCGCCACACTTCAGGCGTTCAGCGTACAAGCTTTAGCTGGCTTCTTTTAAGAAGAGCAACGTAAACGTTTTACTCTAAGCGCCTGGCCAGAAGATCAGTGCAAATGCAATTGACGAGAATGAAAACAACGGCGGTTTTATTAGTCATACTTTTTGCACTGGCGTCTTCGGCCGTCGCTAAGGACGCGGTGCCACTCGCTGACGATCCCAAACTCGAAGAGCGAGTGATGGCCGTCTCGAAAGAACTGCGTTGCCTCGTCTGTCAGAATGAGACTTTGGCTGACTCCCGCGCTGACCTGGCAGTGGATCTGCGAAATCAGATTCGCGAGCAAATGAAGGCGGGGAAAAGCGACCAAGAAGTAATCGCGTTTGTCACAGCTCGTTACGGGGATTTCGTGCTCTATCGGCCACCCATCCGTCCCTCGACTTATCTGCTGTGGTTTGGTCCGTTTGTTTTACTGCTGGCAGGTCTGGTGTTTCTCTTCCGCTTCGTTAAGCGGCGTCGGGAAATGATCGAGGAGACTCCGCTTTCACCGGCCGAACGCGCCCGCGCCGAAGATTTGCTCCGCACGGAGACTGGAAAGACGACATGATGATGTTCTGGCTCATTGCCGCAGTCTTCGTGGCCATCGCCCTGGCGTTCCTGCTGCCGACGCTTCTGAAAGGCGCAACGTCGGCGCTGTCTGAGGACGACGAGCAGGAAGCCAACGTCGCCGTCTATCGCGATCAATTGGCTGAGTTAGACGCGGATTTGCAAAGCGGCATCATCAGCGCCGAACAACACAAAATCGACCGCGATGAAATTGAGCGGCGCTTGTTGTCTGAAGTGGCTGCTCCGTCCAAACCCGCGGAAACAAATTCCAAGGCCGCGGCTTCCGGTCGCGGAACGGTCTACGCGTTGGCTCTGGGCATTCCAATCGTTGCGGTCGGGTTCTACTACCAGGTCGGGACGCCAGCCGCCATATCCGGGAGCGGCGCTTTTCCGTCTCGCATCGGGCCAGCGCCTTTTGCCCGATCCCAGCAACCATCGGAAACTTCTCCAGCGGGGCCCGACGGCCAAATGACGCGCGAACGCATGGAGGCAAATGTCGCTGCCCTGGCGAAGCGTTTGGAACAAAATCCAGGTGACGTTAATGGCTGGCAGATGCTGGCTCGCTCTTACTCGTCAATGGAGAAGTATGCTGAGGCGGCCAACGCCTACGCCCGCGCGACCACCCTTAAATCTGACGACGCCGATCTGTGGGCTGACTATGCGCTCGCCAAGACAATGGCCAATGGCCAACAAATGCAGGGCGAGCCGATGGAGTTGGTTAACAAAGCTTTGAAACTCGATCCGGAAAATCCAAAAGCGTTGCAGCTTGCCGGCGGCGCCGCGTTTCAAGCCAAGCGCTATCAGGAAGCGGTCAGCTTTTGGGAACGTGCGCTCAAGAAGGTGCCGCCGGATTCAGAGTTGAGCCGCGCGCTCAAGCAGAAAATCGACGAGGCAAAATCGCTGGGGAAAAAGTAAGGGCTAAACACGATCCACGAAATCACACGAACGAACATGAACTGCCCTTGGTGTCGTTTCGTGATATTTAGTGGATCGATTCTCTTCAATTGCGGCTAAGTGCTGCGCTGTGTGACTAAACAATGACACGAGACAATCTTCT
>JANMVC010000249.1:0-3201 GCA_031392315.1 Pyrinomonadaceae bacterium
CAGCAACAACAAGGGCACAAACATGAGGCGTAAAAGTGGGAAGCCCCAGAAATACAGGACGGTGCCGGCGAGCATGACGACGAGCGACATCCGCTGCAAGTAAAGCTCGGCTCCAGCGGTGCCGGCCCAGAGCGCGAGCAGGGCAAACACAACCGCTGACAATCCCCAGGCCATTGACGCACGCCCGGTGACGCGAGCCAGACGATCTCGCTCGCTCCAGAGGAAGTAGCCAATGATGAATGGAATCAGGAGGCCGTGGGAATAGTTTTCGTCAGTCCACCAATCCTGGCCGAGCTTTAACAGCACGGTGGCATAGGCGAAGACGACGGCCGACGTAATAGCCAGAATTCGCCAGATGTTTGTAGTGGCGGGAACGTTTTTTAGGACATTCATGGGACACTCAAGCGGGGCGTTTGGCCCGTGGCGCTTTCCGGTAAGATTTGCGTAAGAAAGGGCAACTTTGCTTACGAAAACTGGACTAGAAGTTTGAAATCAACTCTGACGCCTGCTTGAGTTGACAGCGGCCAACGCGGAAATCCGGAAGGCTCACTTTTCTGTAAAACGGTCAAAGGTAGGGAAATTCCGATTTCGATGGGCTTGGCGTGGGAATCTTCCGATCTCAGGTTGTCTGGAACGGCCAGTGACGAAAAGCGTCAGCAGGTGAAGCAGAGGCTGACGCTTTTAGTCTCCAACATTTTGACTGGTGAAGTCAATTCATTTCTTTGTCGAACAGCTTGTCTATCGCGAAAACTTTCGCCATGATTGGGCGCTGATGGAAAGCAGTTCAACCAACTAGACATGTCGTCGAACATCATTGCTGCCAACTCGATCAGAAGGCCATGGCCCAGCCGCGGGTCCAGCGCAACTGTTTTTGCGAGCGTGCTAATCGTTTGTGCGACCGTCTCGGCGCTGATGGCCAGTTGGCTGCCGCTTCAGGTTTCCATCGTTACCGTATTCCTCTTCGCGGGTCCTCACAACTGGTTTGAGTTTCGCTATTTCCTGATGCGTTTGCCGATCAAGTTTGGCAAGTCGCGAACCTTTTTTCTGACCGCTTTCACGGGCATCGCATTCCTAACTCTGGGATATCTCGCGCTACCGTTCCTTTACAACTTTACGGCAGCAACGCCGGGCGCATGGGTCAATGTGCTGGCCACCTGGAATACGTTGCTGCTGCTTTGGATCGGCCTGCTGATTTGGCTGCGCGGGAAACATCGGCAACGGCGCGATTGGTCGTGGGCCATCCCTGCTGCATTGGGTGTCAGCGCGCTCAACTGGCTCGAGCCCGAGTTTTTCAGTCTGGCAATTGTTTACCTGCACCCAATGGTAGCGTTGTGGTTTTTGGATCGACATCTGCGGACCACGCGGCGCGAATGGCTTCCGGTCTACCATCGCTGCCTCGCGCTGTTGCCGTTGCTGCTGGTGGGAATTATATGGGCGCAGTCGAGAACTCCGGAGCTGGCAAGTGATAACGGATTGTTTTGGCGAATCACACAACACGCAGGCGCGGAGTTGCTGCCAAACATTCCCAGCCGGATTCTGGTTTCCGTTCACCTCTTTCTGGAGATGTTGCACTACGCGGTTTGGATAATCGCGCTGCCGTTGATTGCGCCGGTGACGCGACCGGCAGTTGCAGAAACTCGCGACGAAACTGGCTCGCGGAGCCCCCGGCGCAATTCGATCTGGAAAGTCATGAGTGTGCCGCTCGCTCGTCACCCGCGCGGCTTTCCCAAACTTGTCCCCGCGGCGCTGGGCCTGGGCGTTTTTGCAGTGATGTTACTCTGGATTGCCTTCTCAATGGACTACGCCACCACTCGCGACATTTATTTCACGGTGGCCATCGCGCACGTGGTGGCGGAAGCGCCGTTTCTCTTGAAGATGATTTAGACCAGAAGGAAGTCGGCAGACGGCAGGGGCAGTCGGCAGTCACCTGTCCAAGTTGATTTGTTTCTCGTGCTTTGTGATCCTGCCGACTGCTCCTGCCGTCTGCCCCTGATTCAATATGTCGCCCAACGAACTTTGGTTTTTCCTGCCTTTCGGTTATGCGCTAACAATTCTGATCGAGACTCCCATCCTGGTCATCGGAGTGTCGCGGCGGCATTCGTTGAAGCGAAAACTGCTGGCGGGGGTCTGGCTTACGGCGTGTACCTATCCCATTGTCACGCTCGTGTTGCCACTGTTTTTTACCGATGGCCAAAGGCTCTGGTACTTGCTCGTAGCAGAAACTTTTGCCCCAGTGGCGGAGTGCGTACTGTTCTGGCTGGCGTTTGGGAAAACTGAAAACGATAACAAGCACGCCATCCGGCGCGATTTCATCGCTATCATCCTCGCCAACCTCGCCTCGTTTGGCGTCGGTGAAGTTCTGAATGCGTGGTCGTGGTTTGGATTGTTAGGGTAGTTCTGCTTGTTTCAGCTTCCGGCGTTTGAACCAGATCAGGAAGACCACCAACCCGCCCGCAAATCCAACTGCCAACACAAAAACAACCAGGAGCAGCAGAATTAGGGGCACCCAGGGATCCTGCGCCACCCGCTCCGATGGCGGGGGTACGTCCAGCAGTAACGTTAGAAATCTCAAACGCGTTCTCCTTATTCGACCAGGAACCTGGACAACAACTCAGCATCAATATTACCGCCCGATAGAATGACGCCGACGCGTTTTGTATCGGCGGGCAGCTTGCCAAAGAGCACGGCCGCGGCAGCAGCGGCGCCCGAAGGTTCGACCAGCAACTTCATACGGAACAGAAAAAACTTGATCGTCTCTATTATTTCCTCGTCAGTAACAGTCAAGACGTCCTCGGCAGTTTGCTGCAATATGGGAAACGTCAGCGTGCCGGGCGACTGAACGCGCAGGCCGTCAGCAATCGTCGGCGGCGGCGGAATTGATACGCGCTCACCTTTTATAAATGACTGACGGGTGTCGTCCGCAGTGTCCGGCTCAACGGCAAAACAGCGAATGCGCGGATTCAAACCCTGCGCTGCCAGGCTCACCCCGGCAAACAATCCGCCGCCGCTACACGGCGTCAGCACCGAATCGAGATCTGAAACCTCCTCGACCAGTTCAAGACCGCAAGTTCCCTGCCCGGCAAGGATCGAGTAATCATCGTAGGGCGGCACCATGACTCGCCCGTCGCGTTCGGCAATTTCAATGGCCACTTGTTCCCGATCCTGCTTCAGACGGTCATAAAAGATGATCTCGGCGCCGTA
>JANMVC010000256.1:0-30484 GCA_031392315.1 Pyrinomonadaceae bacterium
TCCTTCTACTTTTCCATTGCTACCCGGCGCAGTCGCCGATTTTTCAACGAGAAACGTTCCCCAAATGGACACGTCTACGTTCACTATTTGTCCGGGGAGGTTTACCGCTATGAGAGCTTGCAGACGAACTTCCGACGTTTCGTTTGACGCAAGTTTGGCAAGGTTTCGGTCGCACGTCAGGGTCAGCCAGACGGACCCCGTGGGTTCTTTCCTGGAAACCTGCTGGACCATAGCGACCGTCTGCTGAGCGGTGGCTCTGCTGGCAGATTTGTGTTGACCATCGGCAGCAGCACGTTTCGCATCGGCCTCCACAGCCTTACCGATGAGCCGCTCAAATCCTCCGAACAGAGTCTTGACTACTACATTGTCAAGAACATCGCCGGGCTCCTGCGCGCCGCCAAACCTTCCCTTGCTTGCCGTCGCAGCCTGAGGCGCTGCGGCAGTGTCCGTAGCTGTGGCTGTCTCTGTAGCTGTCGGAGCGGCTGTCGCCGTGTCCGACGGCGTCGCCGCAAGGACTTGCCTGAACAGACCGCCGCGCGCCGCCATATGAAAGGCACCCCCGCCCGTAGGCAAAACTTCTGTGCGTGCAGCGCCATCAATTCTCACGCTGGGGACGTCTACCGAAAAGTTACCCAGCCCGGCCTTTTCCAATGAAGGCCCGTTCAGCAGGCCAGCGGTAACAGTTGCCTCGAACAGGTTGCGGGGAGGAGCCGGCTTCTCTTCAATGATCTCGCCGTCGGGCACCAGTATGTCGACCTGCGGCTTCTTCGCTTTGTCTTCAAGTCCCTCAATCAGGGAAATGCGCTCGAGGTGCTGCGCTTCTTCCAGCGCGTGTGCGACATAATCCGGCCGCACGACGCAGAAGCGAAGGTCCACGCCTTGCCCCATCCACTGCCGCACCTGCTTGTTAATTGTCATGTTCGCGCCCGGCACCACTGGCAAGTATCCCGCGCTTGGAAGTTCGATGATGCCGCGCCGAGTCAACACACCGTCTTCAGTGACGATAGTCATCTGTTGTTCGGTGGATGTGAGCCTTTGACCCATCGCCTCCAGTTCGCTGATGTGTGAGTTGAACGCACCCGCTCCGGCGAACACACCGGCTCCGGCCTTGCCTTCTCCCACAGAGCCGAAACCCTGTTGGTTGTTCATCTCCCTGTAGACGCTCATCACATCAGTGATTTTCTTCGCCGCTGCTACGATCACTGTCCTGGCATCACCGCAAGGATCGGCCTCAACTCCGAGTTCAGGAGTAGTGCTAACGAGGTCGCGCAGTTGGCACTGGAATTGGAGAATCTGGGCGAGGAAAACGTCCCACGGACGCATCATCATGCGCCATTGCCAGTAGCGCCGCGCCGGTGTGTCGATCAACTCGCGCCGCACAATCCACGGATCAACAAAAGCCGTCGACGTTCCGGCGCGGGCAATTACGCCGATCGGCACGCAGCCTTCAGCGTAGGCATCTGCGCCCATGCACCACGTCGCTTGTTTTAGATCTTCGCCGGAAATCAGGCTGTTGACCACCTGACGCTCGTCGGCGAAATACGCCGCGGCAACTCGCGAGCGAAGATGCACTTGAGTTAGTGTGACTGCCTTCGAATGCGGCAGTGGTGTTTGCAACTCCAGCGGAACCGCACGCACGATGACGCCCTCGACCGCGTAGGGCCGGTCCGTGCTGGTGGCACAGGCTTCTTCGCAGAGTTTTCCGTAGACATCTTCTTCACCGCAGAGGGCCTCGGCGGCACAGAGCATGATGACGTATAGATTGCTCGCCTGCTGTCCGACGACCGGCGTCGTCGCGCTCTTGACCTCACAGGTTTCAAAATCTCCGGCGCGCGTCACCCTGGTCTTACCAGAAAGCTTTTCCAGATCGCGCGACTTTTCAATCAGCTCTGGTACGTTGATGGAGGCGCCTTGCGGCAACAACAACACGCGGCCTTCAGGATCGATGGCGAGTCCCGGTCCGAGATTGAGCGTGTCGCCGACGCCGCGAGAAAGATCGAATCCGTGCGCCACTCCGGAGCCGCCCGCCTGATTTGATTTTCTGACCAGTTGGCGCAGGTAATCCTGTTCGGCTTTCAGATCTTTGGCGCGCAGAAACTTGCCATCGAAATAGTTGAGTCGCGTAAGCACGGTGGCCGCTGGAATGAGCACTATTCCATTCTGTTTACTCATCAGCACCAGCGCTTGTGATGTTGTCGTCGGCATGTCAGCTTCCTTTCTATTCGAACGCGCGTCTCCGTCCCTTGCCGATTTACTTTCGACGGGTCTTTCTCTTTGGACTGCTTCGCCGGAGTTCTTCACCTGTACTCAGCTCGCCGCCTGGTTCCGGTGCGGCTTGTTCGCACGCCTCCAGTTCGATTCCCGCGGTTTCGCCGGTTACTTCAGAGCCTTCGTCGGATGCGACTTCGACTGCAACAAGCTCTTTCATGAAAACGAAGTCGTGCCCGTCGTGCGGCAGTCCGGGTGGTCCACCAACAACGCCGGCCAGAGGGACCAGGTCAGCGCCCAGCACCGGCGTCGGCCCGCTGCCAGAGACGATCAGGCGGAGACGCCCGCTCACCGCAGTGTCTAAATCGAGGACCACGGTATTCGTCTCGAAGCCGCCATACTGAGCATTTTCGATGTTGGATCTTTGCCATCCCTGCTCGGGGTCGAACCAGGTCACTGAAAAACCGGCAGGCTTTACACTGGCATCGTGAAGGCCTTTGTCCACGCGAAACATGATCGCCTTCGGGGTTAGGAGAATGACCGACGCCGGATCGATGCGAGGTCCGGTATCGGGAATGACTTCAGGTTCAGATTGAGCCGACGTGAACAGTCGCCCGCAGAGCAGGTCCTGGATGGTTGTAGTCGCAACGTGTGATGGCCTTACGGAGGTGTCAACAATGCCGCCGCTCAATACCGCGTGGTTGTCGTTCGTCGCGAGCCTTAGCTCGGTAATGTCAGCCAACACCACGCAGTCGTCTTCATGGCCCGGAAAGAGCAGCGTAGGTGCGCCGTCTTCGCTGGTCGCGGGGCGCATGTCGATCTCATCAAGCGCTGCAAACTCATGAAAGGCTTTTAGCCGTGCGGCAGGTTGGTCAGCAACAGGCAAAGCCTGAATCGCTTCCATTCTCTCAACCACTGCCTGGTCCCTTCTTACGGCGTCAAGCAGCGCCTGATCTGCCGGCGCATTTGCCACGACTTCGTTGACTGCTTCCGCCGCAGCTTCGGCAGTCGACGTTTCCCGGCGCAATGCAAATTCGCCGGCCCTTCTTTCGTTGGTCTCCAACTCCTCCAACTTGGCTTGCTCCAGCGTTGTCGGTTCCACCAGGCCGAACATCAGGCGCAGTCGAGGATAGGGATAGACACGCTTGGGCGCGCGGCCAGGCAGGAGGCTGATCTTCACTGTCTCGCGCACGCGCGAGTAGGCCGTGCTGGTTCCCCCGTTGCTACACGGCTCCATCAGTGCCGGCACCTGCCGGTTCAAACAAGCCTTGAAGCAAATAACTACGTGCGCGTCAAACCCGTCACGGTCGAGATTAAAGCCCGAATCTTCTTTGTGCTTGTCAAACCATTCACCTACGTTGATGCAGTGATCATCCTCGAGATATAGTTCGTGGCCCGCGGCATCGAGCGCTAGTCCCTTGTTCACACTAATCTCTCCACGATCGGCTTTGACTGCGACCCCGAGTCCCCACACCACACCCTCGCGATGCAGCCACGCGTTATGCAAGCGGTGTTTGGCGCGGTGATATGCTTGCTCGGTTTCGAAATCATCGACTCCGAGCAGCATGCCAAAGTGGTAGCGCAAAGAATTGAAGGGACTGAGCGGTAACAAGTCTCTGACGCCCGTCTCCTTGCAGTTATGCAGATCAGTCATGCCAGACATAACGTCTCCTTTTGACTTATTCGTTGTCGCCGCGCAACGCGTTGAAGAGACTCGCATCGCCGGTCTGCCGCGCCGTAGCTTCGCGCGCCGCACGTTGGGCCTTCTCTGCCATCAGATCGGCAAGCACCTGCGCGCTCCTGTCGGCGACTAGCTGCGCCGTGACGTAGAGTGTTTCCGCAGCCACCAACTCACCGTTGAGACTTACCGGATTGGGCATCGTCTGCAGGGTCTCGACCGCCGCTTCATAATCCTCAAACATGCGCCAAGTGGTGTCGGGCACCGCCGCTTCCCACGCGTCGACGACGGCCTGGTTAGCCGATAAGTAAAGCGCCTGGGCTTCCTCCAGCGCGGTCTTGGCAATGTCCACGGCATCATTCGCGTCATTAACAGCGGATTGTTTGCCGGAATCGGTAGGCGCCGCCTTCGCCTCGAGGATTGCGGCGTCGAGATCGGCCTGTTTGCCGTCCAGAATGTTGCGCGCGTCACCAACCGCCTCCTCTTCCGCGATCGCGTCTTCACGTTCGGTTTTCAGCGGCTCCTCGGCGCTGATACTGGCTTTTTGTTCGTCAGTGAGAGACGCCCTGGTTGGATCCGCCACTTGCGCCAACTTCGCTTGGGCTCGATCGAAACGGCTCGTCGCGTTACAGACAAAGTCTCTGACCGTGGCTTCCACGCTGGAGAGTGTCTCCAAACTACTAATCGCCTGGCCCGCGTCGCCGCCGTGCAGATCGCGTTCCTCGTTAGCTGCGTCTTCGGCGGCCTGCCTCGCGGTACTCGTCTGCTCTAATCGCGACGCCTGGGCAGCGCGACGGGCCCGAGCGCGCGCGCGCAAAGGTTCAGGAATGTCGTCCTCGATTCTCTCCTTGGCCTTGGCGGCGACTCCTTCGGGATCGCTGGTATCGAGAGCAGCAGTGGAATTCGTCTTGATCGTCGCCAATGGTCCGGTAAGCGCCGTTATCAATTCGGCACGCTGCTTCTGCGTGGAATCAGCTTGTCTGAGTGCGGCAGTGGCCTTGGTTAACTCCGCTGAAGCATTCGCGAGATCGGCTTGCGCCAAACTGGCGCTGGACTGTGCCTCGCTAAGCGAAATGTGCAGGGCCAGGATCTCGGCTTCTTTCGCCCGCGATTGAATGATCTTCTGCTCCAGTCGGACGAGGAGGATTTCCCCGTCAGCCGGCGTGGGAATTGCTGACAGCTCCTGCCGAATATTGGCAATCGCCTTCTCAAGATCGGCCAGCTCGCCGACGGCCTTTGCCACTTTGCTGCTTTCCGCTGCGCTCTTGCTTTGCGCCTGGGCCAATCGTTGTTGTGAGTCCGTTACCGCAGCGTCGATGTCGGCGCGCCGGTCGGTGGCGTAATCAAGAATTGTTGACATAAGAGTCTCCTTAGTTTGCGATCAACCTGCCAAGCCAATTGGCGCGCCGGGAAAGGATCGGCCCGCTTTCGCGTATTCGCGCCGTATGGCATGAATGAAATGACGGCGGTCTATCGGCATGCCGTCGTGCGCCGCGAGGAAACCCGCGGCCACTGCGGCGTTGCGAATTACTCCGCCTACTACTGGATAAAGCGTCGCCAGCTCGTAGAGATTTACGTCGTCAGCTAAGGGTGCATCCTTTGGCAGATGACAACTCCAGAGCGCGAAACGCTCTTCGCGATCCGGCTCTGCGAAATCAATGACAAACTCCAATCGACGCAGAAAGGCTGCGTCAATGTTCTGGCGCAAATTCGTCGCGAGGATTGCCAGACCTTCAAACTGCTCCAGGCGCGTGAGCAGATAAGCAGTCTCGAGATTGGCGTAGCGGTCGTGTGCGTCTACAACCTCGGTGCGCTTGCCGAATAGTGCGTCGGCTTCGTCGAAGAAAAGCGCCGCTTGTCCACGCTCTGCTGCGTCGAACACTGCCGAAAGGTTCTTTTCGGTTTCGCCAATCCACTTCGAGACAACGCGCGAGAGGTCCACCACCAACAGATCAACTTTGAGAGCGTTGGCCAGCACCTCAGCGGAGAGTGTCTTGCCGGTGCCGGGCGGGCCGGTGAAGAGTAGGCGGACCCCTCGCGCACCGCTGCGATTGCGCAGGAACCCCCATTCGTCAAAGACGCGCATCTGCAATTCCAGACGGGCGACTGCTTCGCGCAACTGTTCGAGCCGGTCTTCAGGCAAAACCAGGTCGTCCCAGGTAGAACTCGAACGAACCAGCTTGACGCCTGGTGAAAACGAAATGTTCCCGCGCGCGTGAATGCTCAGCGCGGCGTCTTCCACGGTGGGCTCGCGGTTCTCAAGCCCGGCCACAAATTGCAAATCGGAGGCGACGGCTGCCGCGATTGCTGGTTCCACCGGATAGCGCGCCGCCAGAAAGGACGACTGAGCAGTCATCCCGGGGAGCGCGTCGGACCACATGCGCTTTCTCGCCGCGGGCAGCAGACGTTCGACCGGCACGACGATCAGCGGACGGGTTCCCGACGCAGCGTTCGCGCTGGATTGCCCACACGAAACCAGCGCGCCCGGATAGTCATCAAAGGAGGGAAACTCAGCCGACGGCCCTTCAGCAACTGCCAACTTCAGAACCGGTGCAATCCCGCGCGCCAGCGCATGGACCTGGATCACTTTCGCCAGGCCCGGCTCCGTGGCGGCCCCCAACAAGATGCACACCGGCTTGACGCCCGCGTGAGCTACCAGAGCGCGCGCTCGTTGGAAAGCCGTCTCTTCGTTGGCTCCGGTAACCACGACGGTGCAAACTTCGCCTTGGTGTATCGCTGCGATTGCGCGGCGGGCGCTGCTCGTCTCCAGCCACTCCTCCAGTCCGGCAATGGCGATTGGCCCATCGAACGTGGTCACTGACGCCGGCCAAACGTCGATGTCATGCAAAGCTGACCAGAGTGATTCAGGGAGCTGCAGCGAGCGTTCGAAAAAGGGTTCGTCACCAATCACGCGCAACGCGCCGCTCGTCACCACAGGGCTCGTTTCGAGCAACTCACGAAACGCGTCACGGCCCATCTCGTTATTGCCCAGCAGTTGGACCGCCAGCCCAACCGATACACGGGGCTCGCCGCGCGGGTGCAGGGTACGCAGGATTGCGGCCAGGCCCTCGTGTTCTTCGCTCATGCCTCCGAGCAGCAATAGTTCAACTTCGGTTGGAGAGAACTTCAGCCGATCAGCCAGACGGTCGAGTGGGTGTGGGTCGCCAGGCGGCCTGCGGTCAAGCGGATTTGCCGACCATGAACTCAGGGGGCGACCGGCGGAGACCGACTCGAAGAATGCCTGCAGAAATTCCTGGCCTTCGGTTATCGGGCTTGCAACTTGAGGCAGCGAACCCGTCAGGAACTGTGCCAGGCGACCCGCAAGAATGCCCACTTCACGCGTCAACCGCACGTTCACGCTCGCAGTCGCAACTTTCTTCTGTAGTAACGGTTCACTCATAGACAAACACCACTACGACTCCTAACCAGGGGACGTAACCTGGGTTCAGATCCAAACCAGCGCGCCGAATATCCGTGGCGACGTCATCCAATGACAGCCTTACTTCAACCCATCCCGGATCGGCCACGATCTCGGCGCGGCGGTAACAGATTGATTCAAGCAACAAGCCTTCGGTCTCGTCCTCGGGATCGAGCAGCGAAGACAAACGCTCGACCAGGCGCGCCACGAATGCATTCAGTAAGACCTTTTCAACTTCACTGGCCGGCGCTTCATCCTCCGACGGCGCCTTCACATCTGGCGGCAGTCCCGCAAAAGCCAAAGCTGCTGGGTCGTCCGGCTCTGCGGGCACGAGTGCAAGCGCGAGTTGATGGATTACCCAAACGAACGGCCGGTCGTTCAGAGCAGGTTGCGCCATAATCTCTTCCGGCAACTCGAGGTCTTCGACCACTCCAATCAGGAAGAGCAGGCCGCCGAAGCGCGTGAAAGCTCGCCGCCGAAAATCGAGTGGTTGCAGTTCTGCGCCAGGGCGGGCCGGCGAATCGAGCGGGGCCAGATCCATGTCCCTTCGCTGCATGTCTTTTCGCGTTGGCTTCACCAGCTTCGCGTCGCCAGACGCGTTCAAATCCTGAGGATCAAATGGGGTGGCTTCTGGGCTCGCGCTTGAGAAAGAACCGTCAACGTCCGCCGGGTCGGCATTGTCAGCGGTTGTCGCATCGGAATGCTTCGCCGCGGGACCGAGAATCCGATCATTTGCGCTTGAGTTGAGCCTCGCCGGCTCAACTGCGCCATCTTCTGTCGCCATCTCTGGCGAGACCGCAACGCTGTTATCACCTGAAGTTGTGTCACCTGAAGCTGTGTCAACGAAAGCGGTGTCACCGGAACCTGTGTCTACAAACGCGGTGTCATAGCTCAGAACCTCAGGCGCGGTCTGCGTGGTTGCCTGCTGCGCTGAAGCGATCGTCTGCGCGATGATGCTGATCAGGGTGGCTGCAGCTTCGGAATGAAGCGAAGCAGGCGCTGCCTCAAGCACCACCAGACCCGCGACGGCGCGCCTCGTTGCAGCGTTGGCGCGGGCGAGCGAGCTTGAAGATGTGATCGCGCGCAGGAGAGACGAGCCTTTGCCCACGCGCCCGGCATCACGATGCAAACCAGACGACGGCTCCGCAACCGTGTAACTGAGTAAGTTGGCCGCGCCCGCTTCGACTAAAGCTGCCTCGGAAAGATCCTGCCATTGAGTGTCGGTGAATCGCCTGGCCAGACGATCTAAATAATTGGCCTGGCCCAACGCCTTCAGAGTGGGCACGATCAGCGCGGGCGCTGCGCATAGAGCACGCACCAGTTGCACCAGCGCCTCGGCTTCGCCGGCGGTGTCGCTTGCAGTCCATAATTCCAGTTGGCGCCATGCCCAGGCCCGGCTCCAATCTCCGCGCGCCACGCTCAACGCCATATCAAACAACGCGTCCCTGCGCGCCTGATAGACAACGACGTTACGGGTCGATCCATCACGCACTACCCGAGCGATTTCAGCCGCCAGCGCGGCGCTCCAGGATTCCGTCACCGACTCATCACCACCGGTGAGACTCAAGCGAACCGGCGCCAGAATATTGCGAATGCACAGCTCCGCTTCTTCACGAATTCCTTCGTGGGCCAACGCCATCTCAAATGCCCGGTCAATCACTTTCATTCTCATTTGGTCCAGCCGGCGCCGTTCAGCCAGCGCCCATCGCGGCAGGCGATACGCCGTCTCGAATTTGTGAAGACTTACTTCCAACTGTCGTTTCCTTTCAACCTACTCGGCTGTCCTGGCCCAGCCTGCTGGCGCCTGGCACGGTGGCGGCTTCGGGTTGACCCAGGATTGAGCCACGCCCCAGCGTCGTGCCGCCCAGTTGCAACTGCTCGAATCCGCCGCTGCGTCCAATGATTGAAGTCAGTGCAACGTGCAAACCGCGGCCGACTCGCATCCCGGCCCCGACCGTACAGACATCAACCAGAGTGTGAGCGGGACGATGTAGCTCCAGAATTTGGTTTACGACATCAAGTTGTTCTGACGTCAACGACGCGGGAATTACGAGGGTGAAGCGATGCGCGTGGGTGTCGAAGGCATCGTCAATCGAACCCTCCAGCAACTGTGTTTCGTCCAGGCCGATCGCTCCACCGACGCGAAATCCCGCGCCCAGGACGGAGCTTGAGGAAAGTCCCGCAGAGTCGGTGAGCATCGCGCCGCCTAACCCTCGGACTTGAAATTTTTCAATCACAATCGTTTTAACATCCAGGTAAATCTCAACAAACTTTCGCAGCCCCGGAACAGTGCCGCGAAAACGGAAGAGCCAGGTGGCTTCGGCAATCAAGGTGCGACGAACATCTGCGACCTTGCCGCCAGGACGCGGCGCATGGGCCATTCGTTCGTCGAGCAGCAAGCCGACAAAACTCGCCAGCCAGGGCAGTATCTCCGCCGGAGCGCTGCGCGGATCGAGCAGCGCGGCACGCGCATCAGCTTTTCCTTCGATCTCGCCGAGCTGACCTTCAAAGATCGCCAGGTAGCGCCTCAGGAATGAAGCAACTCCTTCATCGCGCGAAAAGACCTTCGGCAGTCGCCGCAAATAGTCGTGCGTCGGATATTCGGCGCGCAGCGCCTTCACGCACGGCGTCGTCCGCGTATTGCCAGTCAGTTCGATCCGCACCCAGAGATAGCGACCGGGTTCGGCAAGCACTGGCGCTTCGTAGGTTTCAAACGAATCCTCCTCAGCCGGTCGAACCCACGGCAACTCGCACCCGGTCTCACGCCGATGCAGCAATTGCGCGGGGGCATTCTGCAGCCGATGGGCGAGCGATGGCGGCGGCATGGGCGGCGATTGATCAGCGTGCGGCGCCACGGCATTCGTGTTAGCAGGAGGCGAAGGCGTGGGCGGAATTTCCTCTGGCGGCTCGTCGGCGGTGATGCAGCGTACAATTATTTCCGTATCTCGTGGTATGCGCGCGTCGAGAAAGAGCCGACCCCAGATTGTGTGAAACTCACGACTGTCGAGCCTGAAGGTTGTCAAACTCCCGGATGGCGGATAACGCATTCGCGCTGCGACTGCATGACGAAAGCCACGCGGGCCCCAAAAGCCGATCCGCCCATCCGGCACACGTACGATGCCAAGGCCGTCGTAACCGCGTGCGGTGAGCGGCCGCAACTCCACCGGTTCTTCTGCGCCAACACAGTAGCGCGCAAAATCGTCACCGGGCCGGCGCGCGACCACCAGCACGTGTCCAGCTTCAGTGCAGGCGTGGGCCAACGTCGGATCGTTAAGTTGAAACTCGATGTCAGTCGCAAAATTCTTTGGAATCTCAGTAAACGGACTGTTGAGCTTCACAATGCGTGCGCGCTCGGTGCCTGCATGCTCGAGCACGTACAGATCGCCATTGGGACAGAGCGCGATTCGCGATGGTGTGGTGACCTCCGCCGGCAAGCTGAGCACTTGCAGGCCACCGCGCGCGCCAAGCTTGATCAGGCCGGGAGGCGAAGCGAGCAGCGCGTAGACGGTCCGGCCACTGGCAACTAAATCGATCGGCTCCGCGGCCAGTTGCACCCGGCGCAGCAAACGGTTAGACCACAAGTCGTAGATCAAGATACGCTTCGCCTCCGACTCAGCCACAAACAAACGCTCATCTTCGTCGATAGCTAACGCGCCTGGCGCAAACGCCGAGGCTGAATCTTTGACCAGCGGGACGAACTCTCCGCACGACTCAGCAGATTCCGTTGCAAAGAGATCTACGGGCAGGGGCTGCGCAGTAGGATCAACCAGCACCAACTGTGAGCCCTGCCTGATTGAAACCTGACGGAGCATCGTCAGATCGGCCCACGATTCGTTCGGACCGGCTTGAACGATGGTGGCGAAAGCGATGCGCCTATCGACTTGAGGAAGACCGGTTGTCTCAGGCTCGTTAATAATGAACCGCGCATTCTCGCGTATCCCCTGCAACCGGCCCGCCCCAAGCAGGATGCGTTTGCCCGGTTCATCCACCTTGATGGCCGTGGTGGAAAACTGATGCGATTGCAGCGGATCTTGCGCGCCCCACATCAGTCGCTCGACACGCCCCTCTTGCGCGCCATGCTCCGGGCTCTGCGGCTGTCTCGCGACGCTGTGATAAAGGCGGCAATGTCCGTCGAAAGCCAGCCCCGCTCCGACTCGGTCAAATGGTTTATCGTCTTCGACTATTTCTGGTTCGGGCAGATGGAGCCGGACGACCTCGCCCTCAAGCGCCGTGTGATCGTGGGACACGCGGAGCCATTGGTCGTGCGTGCGAATTAACGCGAATGGACGCGGAGCCGGCATGGGCTAACACTCCTCCCGAATGATCGGAATCGGCACTGGCACTGACACGGTGCCGTCTGGAGACAACGGCGGCTCAATGCTGTCGCCAAAAGGCACAACCTGCTGACCTTCGACGACGGTGATCTGCGTCAGTTCCGGGACTTCAAACTCTCTGAGTTTGACTGGCTCTGTGACCCACGCGTTTTTCTGATCGTCCCAGGCGGCCACTTCCAGTTGGTTGAGAAGCCGCACCCCCTCAACTTGCAAGGCGGCCGCTTCGAGTTCACGTCCGTGCACAAGCCGGCCCAACGGCCAGCCTTTTCCTTCTGGCCCATAAGGCGGAAGCGGCGCGAGATACTGACGCAGCACCAGCTCAACCCAGTGGCGCACGGCTTCGATTCCATAACCGGCTTTGACTTCCAACGCCACGGCGACCGCGACCTTGCGATAAGTCGGCGGCACAACGTAGAGCTCGGTCGTCACCAGGCGGCGCAGATCTAGCCAGCAGCAAACCGCGCGCAGCAGATTGCGATCGGGTGAAGGTGCGTTTGGATGAGCTGCGTCTTCACGCGGCCAGACAACTACAGTGACGACACCCGCTTTGTTTTGCTGCTTGGTGGGTGGAAAGAATCGGGGCAGGCACTCGGCGCGTCCAACATCGGCTCCCGGCGTGGCCAGCGCGAGTTCCTGAAAATCAGATGTGGTGACCGCGCGGTCGCGCCGGCGCAGTTCACCGGGAATACGGGTGAGCGCATTTGAAATCGATTCCGCGTCGGCGCCTCCGTGGCCGCGCAACGGGTTGACCACCTTGACGTCGAAATCGACGACCTTTGAGATCGCTTTGGCCGGGACGTTGCCCTCGACGCCGCCCCCGTAGCGATACTCGCGCGCCCGAATCCTTTGTCCGATCTGCGGCGGCAAACCTTGCAGTCCGCTGCCGAAACGCACTTCGCCAGCCTCCAGATCGACAACGAAGTGGCGATCGTCAGGCTGGCTGGCGTGAAAGCCATCAACCTCGTCCCACTTCACCCAGCGCTGTCCCTCATCGACTTCCAGTAGCAGACTTCCCTCTTTTACGGGCCTGCTCACGAGCTTGCAGCGCTGGTCGGGTTGGGCCGTGCCGGTACCCAGAAATTCGGGTCGCGCTTTCTTGGTTTGTATCGTTTCTGCGGCGTTGGCGCCGATGTAGAGCACTTTGCCCAGTTGACTGCCATCGTGGCGAAACGCCGACAGCCAGCAGAGAATGTTTTGCTGATCAGCTTCTTCGTCTTCGAGGATGGGCGGAAAGTCGCCGGTCCCAAGTTTGGCGGGTTCGTCTGTTTCGAAAACTCCAAACTCTTTCGAGTCTTTTGGAAGTCGCAACCTCACCACGCCGTCCTGGCTTAACCCACGCGTCGAGTCTGCTTGTTGCGTGACGCTTTGATACAAGGGCTTGCCGTCGTTGCTCAACTTGCCGGTGGAAACTTTCCACTCCACCGCCGGCGCTGGCTTGGTGAAGCCGGAACCGAGACATGCCTCCACCTCATCCATGGAACCGAAAACCGGATCGAGCACGAAGCCCAGGTTCAATAGCGCTCCGCCCATCTCCTCGGTGTCGAGTCCCTTCTCTTTGAGCACTGCGATCCACAACTTGCCGTCAACCGTCTTGCTGAAATCAACCGGCGGGTTCTTGAGATCGACCGGTTCGTTTTTGTAGTAAACGGGCACGTGACCCGCCGGCAGTGCGCCCAGCGCGTCAATCACATTAGCGGCGGCCTGATGAACTTCAGGCTCTTCGTTAGGATTTGGATCGTCGGTCCTGACGCGGCCGACCGCGACAAACGACACTGGCCAAACGTTGACTTCAGTTGTAGTTTCAAACGAAAGCTTGCCCGCTTGCAGTTCAGACTCTTGCGCAACGACCACGCCTTTTGGTTTTTTAGTCGTAAACGTAACCAGCGCGTTTGCCGCCACCGCTGGCCGCAGCGGAATTTGCAGCAGGCGAAGGAATTCGAGACGGGCCGCTTCGGGAATTTGGTTAAAACGGTAGAGGAGGTTTTCACCGAGAAACGCAAACAACTCGAGCAGCGTGATTCCCGGATCGCTGGCGTTATGGTCCGTCCACTCGGGTGTGAAAACGGGAATGCGCAGCACCAACTCATCCCGCAGTTGCTGGTAGGACCGATCGTCGAGAATAGGATTCGGAATAGGCATGCCGGCTTATTCGAGGTAGAACGGGTAAACGAGATTTCCCTGGCGTCCGTCGCGTTTGTGAATATAGAGAATCTCAATCAACACCAGCGCCGGGTCGTCGCCGGGCGTCACTAGCAAACGCTGCACTTCAATTCGCGGCTCCCAGGCCTTCAACGCCAGGCTGACTTCGCGTTGAATCAATGCGCGTGTCGCCGTCGTATTCGGCTTCATCAGGTAGCGACGCAGTCCGCAACCAAATGAAGGCCGCATGATCCGCTCGCCGGGTTCAGTGTCGAGAATGATCAGGATCGCTTGCCGCACCTTCTCCGGGCCGCCCTGATATTCAAACTTGCCGTTGCGTTCATCGGGGCGCATTGGCAACGTCCAGCCTCGTCCCAAAAAGCTTAGGGTCGTCATGCCACAGCCTCCGCTTCAACGTGAGCTTCGTATTGGAGTTTTGCCGTGAGCGACGGCGCGTTTTCTTCCTGGCCCGACTTATAAATACTGTCGGTCATCTCGGCGATGGCCCGCGGCCCGAACCCGCCGGGACGGTCAGCGGTGCCGTCCCTCAACCCATCCATAAAATCTTCGCCGAGACTCGCTTCAAGCTCGGCATCAATCACAGTCCCGACCGCGAGTGGGTCGGCAGTAACCTTCAGCTGCGCATCCACGCTCACATCAAGTCCGAGTTGCAGGGTGGCGTTCAGTTCGGCAGCTACGCCCGCACTGAGACTGATACTCGGGGGAATACAGAATTTCAGTTTGAGCAGAAAGAACAATCCGAAAAGCAACGTCACGATCGGCAGGAAGAGTTTGAAAACGAAAGTGGCGACAATCGTGATCAGCGGAATCGAGAACGAACAGATCTGGCTCGACGTGCCGTGGTCAATGACCTTGCCGTCCTTGTCGGCAGTAACCTCCAGATTGGAGTCTGGCGGCGAGACCATTCGAAACGGCGCCAGTTGATTCGGCGCCAACGCGGCAGCCTGAGCTTCGAGGGCCTTAAGATCCGGAAGCTGCATCGAGACAGGACGATTATTTGTTCCAATCAGATCGAAGTGGGAAGCAAGTTGATAGACTTCCGTGGGCAAACTCCACACAACCTCGCCGCAGCACTTCGGATTCCCTCCATTCTTTGGCTGCTCATGTTTATAGCGCCGCACGAAGCAGCGAATTTCATATTGCGTGGCGTCATCGAAGCGCGCCTTACCGAATTGATCGGTGTCGGCGCTTCCGGTCGGAACCACGCCGAAATAGATCGTGCGGCCCTTCGCTGAGTGCTTCGGATCGCGGGGATCGGGAACGAGCGGGAAAAGTTTGAGCACCTGCTCCGCAGTCTGGCTCTGCGACGCTTCTTCCACATCGATCCACGCTCCGATGCCTTCATGCAGTTGCTGCCAACCTTGCACTTGAAAGGAAACTCCGAATTCCCTCGCCCAGTTCATCAGGTTCACGCGCTCCGTCGTGATCCGTTCGATCGCGAGGCTTTCGTTCTTGTCCAGCGATTGCGCGATAGCGCCGGCCAGCAGCGCTTCGCCCTGCGGCGCCAGGGCCTTCTTCACGACGCCGAGTTGTGTTTCCGGTTGCACCCCGGCGACAACACGGAGGTTTTGTTGGGCCGAGTTAAGGTTCTCAAAAATTGGCTGCGCTCTGGTCAGCGCCTTCTGCGTAAGGTTGTTTAGGAAGCGCCGCCGAACTACGAAGCCGGCATCGCACACCTGCTCGCGGTTAACGGAAGGAAAGCCAGGCATCTCGCAATGCAACTCGCAGACGACGAGATAGAAGCGTTTGTGTGTGTCGAGGAAAAGTTTGCGCGTCGTGGTTGGAAAGTAGCCGAGATCGGAAAGACGCCGTGTTTTGCCCTCGAACTGAGCGGGGTTCAACGCTGGAAGCTCTCCAACTTTGTGAACAAAGTCATCCGGCAGGAATCTGAGCGAGCGCTGCGGATCCTTGAGAAACTCGGCGACGAAGGCTGAGCCGTCATACTTCTGAAAGACGGGGCGCGACTTGCGGCCAGCGCTCGGCAAGCCGGGACGTTGCCAGCGATACCAGGGACCAACCAGTCGCAAAGGGTGCTTGTTCATCGTTACCAAATATTTCCCGCACCCGGCGTGTAGGAAGGTGAAACGACAGCGGAGCTCGCAATCAAAGTCGTGCAATTCACGACGCCGTCAAAAGTTGCCATGGGAGCGTGAATGTTGACCGCGGACGCGGTGACTTCCACTGTGGCATTAGCTTGAATCTCAACCTGTCCGGCGACGGTCAGCTTGATCACGCAGCCATTCGCATGCTGCACGGTTACCTCCTGCGCGCTGTCGTCGAGCACAACCTTGTGCCCGCTCTTCATCGAGATCGTCACTTTGGCCGCGCCGTCCGTGTCGTCAAACTCCAGCAAGCTGCCCGCACGCGATTTGATCAATCGTTTGTTGTTGGCGGCGGCGGGCGCTTCCGGCATTGCTTCTTTGCCATTCCAGGCGGAGCCGAGAATGTATGGCCGGCGCAATTCGCCCGCCTCAAAAGCCACGACAACCTGCGTGTCTACCTCAGGCAAAACTTCGAAGCCTTGATCGTCATCCGCGTAAGGCGTCAGCAGCGTGGCCCAGGCCCGGACTGAATCGCCGTCAGCCCCCAGCCAGGGAAACTTGAGCTGGATACGTCCCAGGCTATCGGGATCTACCAGGTCGGTTACGATGGCCGGGAAGACACCGAAATAGCGCTGGGCGCCACCGTCAGGCCTGAATGCTGCTATGCCCTGGCTCACGATCCCTCCTGGATTGTCGGCCGCTCGGCCTCGAAATGAGTGCGAAAACCGTTCTCCAAATCGTAGGTATGACAAACGCGAGTCACGTAATATCCCGCGCCTTCAAAAGGACGTCCCGTGCGCTCGAGCGTCAACTTACTGGCGACTACCATATCGGCCGAACCACGGGTGACGCCGGTGACGGTTACGAAACTCCGCGCCCGCCGCAGCATTTCCGCCCGCGCCCAATCCGTCGCCTCCGCTGAGTTCAGCGGAGCTTCGCGCACGCGATGGGAAACGCGTTCGCCAAAAGCTCTCTGCAAGGCGGCGGGTCCGGTAAGGCCACCCGAGACTTCTCCCTGAATTGCATCCTCCGAGGCTTCCTCTTCAATGCGATCGCGCTCGGCAGCGTCGTAGCCGCTTAACTTCACCTTCGTGCGCTGATGCGCCAGGTCCGCGCGCGCACGGATGGCGAGCAACTGATTTCCCTGCACCAGTGTCAGTTCGGTCGCCGTGCGTGTACCCCGAGACTTGAAGTGGAGCGTTTCGTCTTCAACCCAAACTTCGGCTTGAATTCTTCGAGCCCGCTCGCGCAGAAATGCGAGGTCGCTCATGTTCCATTGCTGCACGACGTCGTAAGTTGGCCCATCCGCATCAACCTCGGGAGTTAATCCGTGTTCTCCCGCAATGGCGCTGGCGATGTCTGCGTCAGTAACATCTTCGTAAGTCTTCAGGCGCCGGGTCATTCTGAGTTTCATCAACTTGTCTTCGGCAAAAATCACCACCTCGGGTTCTTCCCCTTCTTTGAAATCCGCTTCGATGGCGCTGATCCAACCGCTGAAGACGGTGTGCGCCGCCGGAGCTGCGCCAAGCACAACTTTGACCTTCTTACCGAAGTCAATGACCGAGCCGTCCAGATACTGAAGTTGCTGATCGCCACCGCCTGGTGGTGGACCCTGGGCGACGAAGCGGGCACTGAGCGATTTCAATCCGGCGGTGGTTTCTTCAATTTCAAGACGCAGAATGTCGCGCGCCATTTCACCATTGGCTTCGCCCTCGACTTCGAAGATTGGTCCGGCATAGTTGAGCAGTTCTTCAGTCATCGTAACCCTCGGCGGCGGTGCGGAATCGGTCGCGCGCTATCTGCGCCTGCATCTCGCGCACGCTCGCCTTCGCTTCCCATTTCATCGGCTCCGAAGCGCCGGCGGCGGGCGAATCGGATTCTGTTGTGACTTCCGAAACCATTTCATCAACGTGAACAGCCATCAGCATTCCTCCAAACTTCCTGGCTTAGTGTCTGCACCCGCCGGCGCAGCCACAGGGACGACTGGGCCGGAAATTACGCTGTTGCCGGTCGGCCGTATTTCGTCCGCGATCGCGTTTCGGCAGGGCGACCCAACCCGGCGTGGTTGGATCACTTGTGCTGGGCGGATCGCCGCTGGCGACTTTTGGCCTGATTGCGACATCTCCGCGAATAGTCTCGGCCCGCCGATCGGCCGCCTCGCCAAAGGTCGCGCGCAAAGGCACGCCAAACCCAAACGAACTCGCGCGGGGATCGGCACGCTGAATTCGCGGCGCCGGTTGCGCTGCCTGCTGCACGGAGACTGAAGGCAAGCCCGTGCTCTGGAGCGGCACGTGTTTCTGCTCGGGCTGCTTCGGTTGGACGCTGATTGTGGAGGAGCCAGTGGTCGTGGAAACTGCCGCGGGATTCGCAGCTCCGCTGGCCGCCGGCAATGCCTTCGCCGGCGCTTTGAAAGCCGAGCGCGCTTGCTGCTCTGCCGCCTGGCTCTTAGCTGTCTGCACTGTCTCGAGTGCTGCCGTCACGCCCCCCGCTGACGACAACGCAAAACCCGCGGCGAGTTCGGCACCTCCTCCGACTCCGCCGACTGCATTCACGCCAGCACTCGCCTCCAGGCCAAACGATGCTTCGAGCGAGGCCGAAGCGCCGACTTCGAGTCCCAGAGTCACACCCAAACCAGCGCTCGCATTCAAACTCGCGCTGAAGCCAACTTCCACTCCGGCCGAAAGCGATAGCGAACTCTCAACACCAAGTTCAAGGCCGCGCCATGCTGCTGGATCGATTCCTAGCCTCGCGGCCAACTCGCCCGCGCTTTCGCCAGCCAACGCCGTGGCTGAGTTTGGCGACGCGGCGGCGCCGGGACGACCGGCAGCTCCGCCGGATGCGCCGCTGCCCACTCCACCACCCGATGAGCCGCCGGGCCTTGGCGCATTTTCCCGATCGTCCGCCTTTTTGAGTTTTAACATCTCATCCTGGCCTTTGATCGAAAGCGAAACCTTGGCGCGCAACGGCACTCCGTTGGCTGCAAAATGTTCGAAGTCAACCGTCAAGCTGTCGACGAGACCTTCGACCAACATGTCACCCCAGGTAAAACGAATTCTGGGCGGGGCATGCTCCTTATCGCCCTTCGGAAACAGAAAAGTCTCGATCTTTGCGGTCTTTGCGCGCACGGAAACCGGGTTTTCGGTGGACCCTTCGTCAGCGCTGTCAAAAACCAGATCTAGTGCCAGCGTGGTTGAGCTGGGACCGACGACCTGTCGAACTGGATCAACCTGCGTCGCGCCTCCCGTGACCCTGTTGTCGAGCGTTAACCGCAGCGTGGTCGGATTGAACTGAACGTCAAAGGTTTCCAGTTCCTGGTTCTTATCACCGAGTTTTGTGATTTTGGCTTTTTGCAGTTCCATGATTCTTGACTCTACTCGCAACCAAGTGCGACTAAACCAGCTGCAATCCCTCGTGGGCTATGTGCAGCTCTTCAATGGCGACCTCTCCCGTTTTCGCGTTCAATTCCGGCCCGGAAACCTTCAGCGGCAAGCCGCGCTCAAATCGCCAGGTGGCCGACCGCTCCTCTCTTGAGCTAAACACTTCAATGGTGCCGTCGTAGCGTGCGACCGGTCGCACGCCCTTTACGACGTTCTGCAGCCAGTTCCAAAGATCGCGATTGGCCTCACCGCTGTCGCCGTAGAACATTCCTCGCTTGAGAATGATTGCGCTGTACTTGGCGCGTCCCACCCGCTTGATCACCCCGTCGTTGCGTCCGCCCTCAAGATATTCCTGCACGTCCATCTCCACTTCGAGACCGCTGCATTCCTGAAACGCTCCGTCCGCTAGCTGCGAGCCTGACTGGCTGGCCGGCGGCTGCCCGGACTGCGTTACCCCGGAAACCGCGTCCGAGCTCCGCCGCAAGGTCACCTTGAATCTAAACGCGCGAAGTAATTGGTCCGTCATTGGGCGTCACTTCTCCTGCAGCGTCAGCGTCCCGTCACCCCCGCGTGCGAGTTGCAACACGATGAATTCCAGAGGCTCGGCCGGCGCTAAACCAATCTCGGCGATCAAGCGTCCGGAATCCGCCACATAAGGTGGATTGTTCGATTCGTCGCAGCGAACGAAGAATCCTTCTTCTTCCGTCGCGCCGCGAAAAGCGCCGAGCCGAAACAGTTGGCGCAGATAACTCTGGAGCGCAAAACGCAAATCAGTGCGAAGCGCAGAGTTGTTTGGTTCAAAGACAACCCATTGCATCTGCTGTTCGAGCGCGCGCGCAATCATCGTTACCAATCGGCGCACGCTGAGTTGCCGCCATTGCGAATCGCGGCTCAAGGTGCGCGCGCCAGTTAGTCGAATGCCATCGCGTTCACGCAAATAGACGTTGATACCCTGCGGGTGAAGTTCATCGTGGCGCGCCGGCGAGACCGCGTCGTCCACGCCGACCACTTGGGCCGCCAGTACGTTGGCTGGGCCATGCGGGACACCGAATGAAAGTTCCTGCCTGGCGATGACGCCCGCCGCCACCGCGGAAGGCGGCACCCGCAAAAGCTCGCGACTGTCGTCACCGCGCGAGACCTGTAACCAGGGATCGTATGCAGCGGCAAAGGCGGAATCGAATCGTGCGCGCCAGGTCAGAATCTGCCGGTGATTCAATCCGGGCGGGACATCGAGCAGCACGATGAATGAGCGCAACACGTCGGCGAAATCCACCAACTGTTTTTGGTAATCGATGATCAGTTCCCGGTCAGCCGGTAGTCTTGGGTCGAGGCGCAGGCCTTCGAGATCAATTCCTGCCGGGGTTTGCGCGGGCGGCTTGGGAAGCTCTACGCACGGTTCAAATTCATGACCGGCGAGCGATTCAGGATCGATAACGTTCCTGTTTGGCGCGAGGGGCGCCGGGGAATACAGATCGGGCGCTACGAGCAATGACAGATCAGAAAGTCGCGTCAGCGCATGCACACCGCTGCTCGACTCGTCGTCGCCGAGCGTCCACTTGTAATCAAAGAAATCGGACGGCGTGATCGCCGCATACCGGTCTTCGCCTCCCGAAAATAATTCGGACCGCTGAGCCGGAAGCAGATCAGGATCAATGGGAACTACTTCGCCGGCGGTCCAACTCTGATCCGGGAAAACCAGTTGTGACTCGTAGCAAAGGACAGTCGCCATCCAGCGCGGGTGCAGGGTCGAGAAGCCGAGTCGCTCGTGCCGCTCGATGCGGCCGTCGCCGTCGTCAATTTCCAGGATACCCTCGACCACTTCGGCCGACTTCAAGTCTGCAAGCAGGAGTTGATTGAAGATCCCCCGCTTGATGAAGCCCGCGCTCTTTTCGTGCCCTTGCCGGTTGACGTTGCCGACGAGCCTTAAGACTCGCGTTTCATCTTTCAGGGTCAGACGCAACACCGTGCCCGGCGCCAGGTCAACAGCCTCATCTACGGTTATGGAGGTTGCATCGCTGCTTTCAAATTCGAAGGGCCGGGTCGCGAAGCTGAGCGAAGCAGTTAACTTGTCACCCCAACTACCTTCGTCGCGCGCACGCAGCAAGAGCGGCATGGCGACCGTTCCTGCGCCGGGAACAATGCCGGAAGCGACGCCGGCGGCATTCAAAGGATCGGGTTTCGTTGGGTCCCGCGGATCGGTATAGTCGTGAACGATCCTGATGATGTAGGCGCGTCGCCCACCCTGCTCAAAAAATGCGGCGACGGAATAGGGAAGAAGACCGGGGCCTTCAAAACCTCCAAAGAGTCGCCGATACTCGTCGAAGCTTTCGACGGCGACCGCGACGCTGCGGCGCCGAGGCCGCGCATCCTCCACGCATGGGCCAAGGTCGCGCCATCTTTCATTGACAAGGGGAACGCGTACCGGACCTCGTGGCGCAACGCCGACAAAGGCGCAGACATCCATTCGCACTCCGGTCAGCGAGTGCAATGGAGAATCCGGGAGGCTATAGATTCCCGGGGCGCCGAGAGGTATGTGAATAGGAAATGCCATGATCAGTTTGTCCTGGCGTGAGATACGCCGAGACCGCGCGATCTGCAATCCGAAGGGAGCGCCGGCATCTATAAACCTGGCGCGTTAAGCGGCCCACCTCGTGACGAATCGTTCGGCAGACAGGCCCGATGACTGACCTATTTGTAGTCAATCCCTTCGTGCACGAGTTGAAGTTCTTCCATCGCGACTTCGCCGCCGCCCTTGGCAGCGAGCGTCGGGCCCGACCACTTCTTGGGTTGCGCGTTGCGAAGGACCCAGGTGGCTACCGCCTGCCGCGCTTCGTCAAGCAAGGTGATGGTCACGTTGGTCGGTTCATAAGAGCCGTCCGCAACCGCTTTGATCCACTCAAACAGTTTCGTCTTGCCGATCAGCCCACGTTTGAGCGTGACGTCATCGACCTTGTGAGTGTTCGGGATCTTCCGGGCTGTGTTGAACTTTTCATTTCCGTTGCGATACTCGGAATAGCTCACATCCATTCCCAGGCCGCTGGCGTCCGAGAAACCGCCGAAGACATCCGTGGGATCGTCGTTCTTATCGTTTAAAGAGACGAGGTAGTTAAATGCACCGTAGGGATTTGCACGTTCAGTAGGCATTATTCTTTCCTCCTAGCTACTCGGGGCTACACCTTAGCGTCACCGGTCCACTGGCCGATGCGGAAGATCACATACTCGGCGGGTTTGACCGGTGCGACGCCGATCAGACAGATCATGCGACCGTTGTCGAGATCGTTTTGCGTCATGGTGGTGCGATCACACCGGACGAAGTAGGCCTGTTCGGGTTTGTCGCCGAGCAGCGCGCCGTCGCGCCACAACACGAGCAGGAAGTCCTCGACGGTTTGACGAATGTTGGCCCAGAGTCGCGGTCCGTTCGGTTCGAAGACCGCCCACTGTGTGCCTTTGTCGATTGAGTGTTCGATGTAGATGAAGAGCCGGCGGACGTTGACGTATTTCCACTCGGGATCTGAACTCATCGTGCGGGCGCCCCAGACGCGATTGCCGCGACCTTCAAAGAAACGCAACGCGTTGATGCCTTCGGGATTGAGTACGTCCTGGCGACCCTTGTTGATGTTTGCTTCAAAGCGTGTCAACCCGCGCACGACTTCGTTTGCGGGAGCCTTGTGCACGCCGCGTTCGATATCCGAGCGCGCATAGATGCCGGTTACAAAACCCGACGGCGGCAGGAGCAGACGCTTTGGCGGCGCCCCCTGCGACGGCCGTTCCAGTGGATCGAAGATTTCAATCCACGGGTGATAAAGCGCGGCATACTTGCTGTCGAACCGGCCGCGGAAAGCGCGAATCTCAGTCATCGAGCTGCCGGCCGGCGCATCGACAACCGCGATGCGATAACGCAACCGTTCCGCGTGCGAAATCAATCGATCGGCCGCTTGCCCGCAGGTGACAGGATCGCCGTAGCCGCCGCCATCAGGCAGCGCGACAATGGCAATGTCGTCAATCTCGCCGAGCGCGGCGAGACCAGTCGCCTTCTTCAGAGCATCGTCCGGATCGGCTTCTTCACCAGCCAGATCATCGGGTTGACCTGGTAGCCCGTCGTTGCCATTCTGGAGGCGCAAAGGATTTCCCTGGGCCGCGGTGCCTCGCAAAGCAACCACCAACTGCGCCGGCGGTATCGGCAACGCCGCGGGCGGATTCCATTGCAGAAAAACCATCGCGTTCTCATCTTCGGGGTCGTCGGCCTGGAGAATTTTTCGGATGTAACGTTTCTGGCGGGGATCGCCGGCGAGTTCGGTGTAAACGGTTGGATTCTCACCGTCAGGTGTGACCACCACCTGCATCTCGATAAGACGAATGACGTCCGTAGCACCGGGCACGATCGCACCGCCCGCACCGGCGAAAGTTTGTCTACCGTCGGCCGCCACTTCAACAACGGCAAGCGTGGCCAGCGCCGGTGGATCATTGCCGGCAATCAAGGTGGCTGGGGCTACCGGCAACGGCAAAATTTCTACGACAGCACCAACCTTCGCGCTCTTGGCCTGAGGCCCCCAGGCTGAACGCGGATCGGGCGGCGCATACTGAAACGCGAGATTGCCGCTGCGCACGACTCTGGTTTCGACCAGCACGTTTCCCGCAGCCCCCGGCCAGCGCGCGGTCCACGTCGCCTGCGTCGCCGGTGGCCCGACAATTGAAACCATGGTGCTCGCAATGCCCTGGTCGACCGGCGGTCCGCCCCCGCGCGGCACGAACACACGCGAGACGTAAAGTCGCTTGCCGCCGTTATCGAAAAACGCGCGCGCCGCGTGGGCCATGAAGCAGAGATGATCTTCCTCCGCTCCTGCCGCGCCAACCGACAGCGTTTCCAATCCGCCATAGACGCGCTCGAATTCGGTAAAACTCGTAATCAGGCGCGGGTCGGTGGTCTTAGGGCCTCCGGTAAATTGCACCGGGCCATAGCGGGTCATGCCGGCATATCCGGTTGTGCTCGTCGCCACTCCTTCGATTGACTTCGAACGGAAGCTGACTTCCTCGACGTAAACTCCAGGTGCTAAGTATTCGGGCATGGAAGCACTCCTTTTTGAGCGCGCTATGGCGCAGGGATTTCAAACTCTTCGTAAATGCATTTTCCTAACGTGAAGGTAATTTCGCGTGTGACACTCTTCGTGTAGTTCAGATCGGCTGTGTTTGGAAGTTGCTCGCCAGTCGCCACCAGATCTTCATCTGCGCCGGGAGCGGCGAGTGTCTCCAGCGGCAAGTCCCACAGAGGATCGCGTGTGGGAAGATCTTCTGGATCGGGTGTGGGTGCGGTAGCCGGACCGAATACCGCGACTTCAATTTCAAGGGGGTCTGGCCAGACGCTGCCGCTGGTAACCCGGGCGTTAATCAACAACAGGAATTCGCCGCGGTCGTCACCGTGCGCGCGACCGACGACTACCGTTGCGCCCCTGAGCGTGGCTACGACTCTGGCCCAGCGCATCGGTTTGCCGTCGCGCAGGACACGGCCACGCAAGCCCGTCGTTGTTACGCTGCAGTCGTATGCCGCGCCCGGGAAGAAGGCCGGCCGCCGGATGCGACGCCTGAACTCCCTGCGGTCGGCTACCTCCTCAATTTCAACCTCTTTAAGTTTCAGGATCGGGATACTCAAGCGGCGAGGCACAACTCGTCGTCGATCGTGTTCCGGTTTATAGAATGGTTCGGCCAGATCGAAGAAGCGTAGATCCACTCGTTCGGTTTCACCCGGCGGGAGAACTCGCTCGGCTACACCAGGCTGATATCGCAAGGCGAAGAGGTTGGACTGATGTCGTTCAATTGCCGGACGCTTCGAGTCAACCTGCGCGTCGTAGCCAACCTGAAGCGGATAACTCAACCTGCGGGCGCGTTGCGCATCAATCGGCTCAATGCCCAGGGCGAGGCGATGCACCATTTCAACGTAGCGACTGGGAAGAAATTGGTTCATAAACTTGTAGTGGGCACCGCTCCCATGATGGCTGTGATCACCGGCCCCTCCGGCGCGGCTACGCGTCCATCCAACCGCATGATGCGCGCAATGTAGGGCACGCTTAATCGGTAGTCAGTCGGCAGCGAGTCAAATATCCGCATGATTGCTTCGGTGGAAACCTCTTCCAGCACCAACTGCATTGATTCGCTTGCGTCCCACTCCCCCGAAGAATGCAACATCGGGCCGCTCAGAATCGGTGTCGACTCGATACACTGCATCGCTCTTCCGAGGATGCGGTGCTCGTCTTCAGCGTTATCGCCCCAAGGCGTAATTAAATAATGTAAGTCGAGTCCCAAGTGAGAACGTCCGTCCTCGGCCGAAGTGCCGGACCACGCAGCGCGCATGATCTTATTGAAGTCAACGCGGTAAAGAAAAATCGACAACGCCGGACTGCCGATATTGAGAGAGACGTTGCCGGACTCAAAATCAACGGTATTCACCAACCTGACATGCGTTCTGGATCCTACGGGCTCCAGCTCTTCGAAGCCGGCGGCGACCAACATTTCAATGCTCTTGCCCGCAGCGGCAATTCCAGCAAAGCCAGCCAAGGTGTCTCCTCAGTCGCAACCGGACGCAAACGTTGCCAGAGCTTGAGCCAGTTTCATCGTTTCCTGCCCGCCCAGGATTTCAGCCAGCTCCGTCCCACTGATCTCTGGTTGGCCGCACCTATTCCCTCAACATATGACCCAACGAAGGTGAGAATGTCGCGGAGATTCTGCAGGTAACACCGTGTGCCATCCGGCACATGCGTAATGTATCCATGCCAAACGGTCCGCCCTGTTTCGTCATCCTCCACCCACAGCTTGATGATGAACGAGTGTGCTTCAGACTCAGGTACATCCATGTGCCTTTGCTCGGACAAACCTCTCAGGTCGGGTTCCGCCATCGCAGGGCCCGCGACGGGCTGTTTCACCTCGTGATTAGCCAATAGCCTCAGACCTTGCCCGTATAGCACAGCACCGCCGTCGCCCCGTCTCGCTGGCGTCTGTGGCAGTGTCTTTTTGAGGGAAGATAAGAGTTTGAGCGATTCGGCAGCCGCTCGGATTGGTCTGGACTGCCGAGCTACTTAGGGGCTTTGATTCTTGCGCCTTCTTCGACAGCGTTTATGTCCTTTTGAATGCGCCGCTGCACCGCAGCGACAACTAGCTGAAGTCGCTTGAGGCGGCCAAGCACTTCTGGCAGCGACGCGTCTGAGGTAGGCGCAGGCTCCAGGTTGACTGCCTGAGCGTGATCGAGTTTATCAGCCCGGATCTTTTCGTAGAGCGCTTGTGTGCGCCGCTCAGGTCTTACTCCCAATTCCTCTTTTAGCGCAGTGACGCAACGTTGATATTGACGAAGTGCGGCCGTGCGGTCACCCGCGACGTACTGCATTTGCATCAACCGCCGGTAGGTGCGTTCCGAAGCGCGATCGACGTGGAGAATTCTTACCGCATAGCTCTGGCCGACTTCATACTCTCCGTGTTCTGCGGCGTAGCTCACGAGTTTATCCAGCATCAACAGATATGAGTTTTGAAAGCGCTCGCGTTCGAAGAGGCACCAGTCGTGATACCAACCATCAAGCAAATCACCTCTGTAAAGACTGACAGCTTCTTTCAACATCGCAGCGCCAGACGGGTTCAGACGCTTGCCCGGCACGCCCTGTGTGGCAGCAAGCGCCCGCTCAAAGACCGCCACGTCGAGAAAACTATCGCGATGCAGATTGAGTTGGACCCAGTCGTGTTCTACGAGCAGCACGGGAGGGCCAGTGGACTGACTCGCGTCAAACGCGGCGTGAAGATGCCAGAGCGCTTGGCGCAGGTACTTCCTGGAGCGCTCCGTCGAAGTGTTACCCCAAAGCAGACTCGCGAGCGCCTCACGCGGGTGTGAGCGATCGCGGTGAATCAGGAGGTAACACAGCAGTTCCTGCTCTTTGCTGGCGTCCAAGCCTGGCAAAGGCTTTGAGCCTTGCTGAACGCCAAACTTCCCAAACAATTGAAATTGTAGCGACATCCTGAGGTCTCCTGCCTGCGAGGGGGCACGATGCCTGGATCTGTAAGAAGATCAATTACTCAGATAGATACGGAGTGCCGTTTGCCACCGGCGAACAAGGCGTGAGCGCCGCGGTTTCTGGGCAGGATCCGTGAGATGGAATCTCTAATTCCCTTTCCTTGACAGTCTGAGAGGTCGGGATACTAATCACTCATCAGAATTGTGTCAAGTAAACTTTTGCGTGGTGTCAATCTATGGATTTGTAGAGCTTGTTCGCGCTGCACTCCGAACCGGAATTTCGGATAAGGCGGCGTCCCAATTCGTCGTCCTCTCTTACCCAATTTCCATCCGCCCCCTGCGAAAATCCGTCAACGGGTGAGCTTCGGGCTAACGTTCTCTCACGAGACCCTGAGCGGCTTTAACCCCGCATGGCCCATGTCACGAGCGCCGCAGCGCCGTGGCGCGACCCAGAATAAACTACGCCAAGGATCATTCCTTGGCGGCAAGGATTTTCTTCAAAACGGTTGTGCCTCTCTGTGGTCGCCCACGCCTCTTTGGCATTCGGTGGCGGCTGCGGCCTTTTGGGGAACGTTGTAAGCCAGTTCCCGATCTTCTTAGCGAAAGTGCAGCGAGTCGGCGAGATAACGTTGTGCCGGCACCTTGCCTCAACCTGCCAAGTCTGTAAGGCTTAAACTTTTGGAAACCAAGCACGTTGCTGTATCATAGCCACACTCCAAACGAATGCCCGCTTGGCTCAGTGGTAGAGCACTCGCTTCACACGCGAGGGGTCATAAGTTCGAATCTTATAGCGGGCACCAATATTATCGAAGCTTACGGGCGACGTTTTAGTCGCCCGTTTTGCATGAAAAAGGAAAACCCGCGCTACTTGCGTAGCGCGGGTTTTCGACTGGGCCGGTAGTTCGGAACTATTGGCTGGAGCTGCCGGCCGTCTTGCCGGCCAGGCTTTAGTTTCAGGGCTTTCCCTTCTTGTCATCGTTTCTGGGTGGCGGGGTGTTGTTGTTTTGTGGCGGTCTGGGCTCTTTCTCTTTGACGACGACCTTGTTGTCCTGTTTCGGTGGACGCTGATTTTCATTCCGCCCCTGCCCAAACGCGCCAACTGACAACAGACAACTCATTGCCGCCGCCATCGCCACTGCCACCACTTTTCGCTTTAAATCGTTCATTTTTCCGGGCCTCCTCATGCTAATTCAAGCGCGCATGGGAGGGAGAGTTAAGAGATGCGCCAGCCCCTGACGAGCAATACCGATGCCAAAAACGAGGAAAGCTCCGCGACTGTCCTTCACCCTTTCATAAGTTAACAATCCGGGCCACGGTCTCGCAACGAATCGCACCAGATAGCGCCACCTCGCACCGTATGGTGCATCACGGGCCGATAATGACGACTAGCGGCGAATATTTACGCTCAGCGTTCCCACGTTGCCGCTGGCGTCGAAGGCGCGCAGGCTCACCGTATGGTCGCCGGGCCCGAGCGCAGTCAGATCCACTGAATATCGCTCGCGTCGGCTGTCCGCAATCCCATCCTCGGGAAACAAGGGAAACCATGGTGCGCCATTGATGCTGACGTCTGCCCGCTTGATCTTGCCGGTTGAGTCCTCGACCTCGAAAACCACCCGACTGCTGCCGCCCCCTGGCGACGCGCCCGAGGCACGCAAGCTTGGCGGCGTGTTATCAATGTCCACTGGCTCGCTCAAGCGCTCTCCGGTCAAGGCCTGACCGAGCGGATTATCCGGCGCGTCAGACACCGTGACTTTGATGATGTAGCGTCCGTCGGCCAGCGTTGCTCCATCGATGGTGTAAAAGTTATCGCGGAGCTTGTCCTTCAAGAGTCGAAACGTGCTCTCGTTTAGTCCTCGGTAGTAAATCGCATACTCCACGGTGTCGCCATTTCGATCTTCTGCCTGCCACTGGAAGGAGCGGGCGCCGCGTTGAAACAACCTCCGCGGAGGAACCTGTGCTGCCGCCCCGAACAAGGCTGGGTCAAGGCCCGCCGATTCCACATTCGGATCGATCTGAAGTTGGGCCATTTGTTGGAGGCCAACTCCGATCGGCAACGAGCTAATCGAGACCACTTCCGGCGCAACATTCCTGGGCAGGTAAGCCAGACTCGCATCCTCCAACCAGGTCTGCCCCGAGGCCGTCGCCGACCGCAGCGTCGCTCGCCACTGCACGAACCGCGCACGTGGACTGGCAATCTGGCTGCCCTCTGGATCGCGATAAGCGGGACTCCAATCGCTCCAGGTAGAATCGGGCCGTTCGCCGTTGCCGCTTCGCGTCTGCAATTCAACGTTGCCGCTGCCTCGCCACCAGACGCGTCCCCAAGTCGCTGTCAGCTTGGCGTCGCGCACCGGCGATTCGTAAGTGCCCTCCGTCACTAAATCCTTTCCAAAGCGAAACAGTTTTCCCTGATTACTCGAGGCCGCATAGACCTGGCCGTTGCGCGCCAACAGAGATGAAATCTGTCCTTCGCTCGACTGCAACAGCAAAGTATCCCGGCCGTCGTTTGTCACCGAATAGACTCTCCCCTTATCCGCCGTTCCAATCAGGACGCTGTCCGGTTGCAACGCGGGCGCGATGGCAAAAGCAGTGATCGACGTTGAACTCCAGACGACATCGCTGCCGCCGTCCGGAAGAATTCGAAAGACTGCGCTGCGGGCGTTGGAGATGTCGGAACGGCTGCGCGGTGCCTGGCCTGGCTGTTGGATCGGATTCCCGGTTTCATCGATTGCGGTGATCGTGACTGACGTTGCCGGAGTGCCGCCGCCGTCTGCCACCGCAGCAGCCGCAACGGCCGCCGAAGGCTGTCGGCCAGCAGCCGCGTCGCTAAGGCCTAAAGCGTAGATTGAACCATCGGCAGCAGTTGTCAGCGAATGAATCTCGCGCAGCGGCGCGTCAAATAAAGCAAACGCCTTCCCTTCAGGCGAGATGCGCAACACAAGTCCACCCGGATCGGTGCCGGCTATCAAGTCTCCCTGCGCGCTAACCGCTAGCGACATCACATGCGTTTGATTCGTGGAGATTAAAAGCGACGACTCAGGTTTAGCGCCGGCAGCGCGAACGCGGTAAAGCTTGCCGTTATCGCCGGTGGCCACGGCTAATGACCCGTCGCCGAGAATTGCCAGAGCCCAAATGTACTTGTCGCCGGGATCAAAGAAGACTTCGGCCTTGCCCTCAGCCGAGATTCGATAAACTTTTCCGTCGGGAGAAGTGCCGGCATAAACTGATCCGTCGCGAGCGGCAACCAATGCGGTGACATCAAGCTCGGCGGCATCGTAAAACA
>JANMVC010000298.1:0-1569 GCA_031392315.1 Pyrinomonadaceae bacterium
TCCGAGTCATCAGCTGCCGCCACGTCCTGATTTAATCCTGCGCCGGTGTTAGCAATACTACCCAAATTCTTGCAACTCGCGCCCGGAATCGATCTCCGGGATACTTGCGACAAAGGTGCGCCAATCCGTTAGAATGCCCGAGCCAGAGCCACTCATTTCCCCGGTCGGCGGGCCACTACAGACGAGTTAGGAGCGAGAAGTTTAGGGTCGCTAATCTTAGAGAAAGGAAAGTAAACATGGAAAGCAGCATTGCGCAGGAAATAGTGGCGAAGATTGCCAGCCTGCCGATTCACAAGCAGGCCGAGGTTTTGCAGATAGTCGATTCGTTGGTTGAGACTGCGGCGGTGGACTCAGCGCCGCCAATCCAGCGCCGGCGATTGTTCGGTAGTCTAGAGCATTTGAACATCACGCTGACCAATGATGACATTCGCGAGGCGCGGCGTGAAATATGGGGCGAGTATTTAGGTGGGGATGACAAATGAGTCGCGTCGTGGTTGATACGCACGTTGCGGTATGGTCGCTTGTAGATCGCAGTTTGTTGTCGGCGCCGGCGACCGCTATTTTAGTCGCGGCAGACGCTATGGGTGAAATAATAATCTCCGCAATCACGCTCATCGAACTTACTTATTTGACCGAGAAAGGCCGTCTTGCTCCAGATGTCTTGGCAACCGTTCAATCGGCGATTGACGATCCGACAACGGCGTTCAAATTTGCTGTGATAGACCGGGCAACCACCGATGCCGTCTCACAGGTTCCGCGGACAACGGTGCCGGACATGCCCGACAGAATAATTGCGGCCACTGCTCTCGCGCTTGGGTTGCCCCTGGTCACACGTGATACAGAGATTCGCCGGCTAACGAATGTTTCCACCGTCTGGTAAGCAAATATCAAAACTAAGACTATGAAAATGGAAGCCCAAGTGCCGGAAATACTCCTTGACGAAGTCATCGAACTGGCCGCGAAGACTGAATCGGACTTGCAGCGCTTCAATCCCGCGCCTAGGCTGCAGGATATTTGGGGCCAATGGCCCGGCGATGAGTCAATCGAAGAACTCCTCGCGGCGCTGACTCCCTAACCCTCACACGACTATGGAAAAGTTCGTTCTCGATACAGGCATCATTCTCGGCTACGTTCGAGGTGCCCGGCTAAGCCGAATACGTTGAAAAGAATTTCGGCCCCTTCAGCCCGCCAAACATTCCGCTTATTTCCGTGGTGAGTAAGGGCGAGATTTATTCACTCGCAATCCAATTTGGTTGGGGCGCGAAGAAGCTACAGGCACTCGACGAGCTTCTAAGGAAGCTACCCTTGGTTGACATCAACGACGAGAGGATCATTCGCGAGTACGCCGAAATCGAAGCGTACGGCCTGGGGAGGAATGCGGCTCGTCCGCTTCCAGCCGGACAAACGGCGCGGGTCATGGGAAAGAATGATTTGTGGATTGCGGCAACTACGTCGGTTCTGAAAGCAACGCTGCTGACTACTGATCACGACTTCGATCACCTGGATGGCGTTTTCCTGGCGGCCGTGTACCTCGATCAAAAACTCACAGTCAGCGACGTAAAATGAAGG
>JANMVC010000312.1:0-6930 GCA_031392315.1 Pyrinomonadaceae bacterium
AGCGACGCCAGTCCTCTTCAGCCTTAGCTGGCAGCGCGATCTGCTCATAGATGAGGGCACGATTGAAGAGCGCCTCAAGCGGAGGGTTAACCAATTCCAATGCCTTCGTGAGATGCGCGAGTCCTTCGGCGAACTCTTCAATTCCTTTTCCTTGCTCTGAATCTCGAAGATGGAGTTTCCCACGTTCCATGAGCGCCGCGCCAAGATCGCTGTGGATCTTTGAGTTTTGCGGTTCAAGGGCCAGGGCTGATTTGAATTGGTCGACAGCTTTGTCGAACTCGCGCCCGGCTAGATAGTATTGGCCCAGCGCGTGGAGAGAAGCGGCAGTTCGATGTTCGGCAACCTCTTTGAGCAGGAGACTCGCGGCGAGATCGCGTTGGACGTAGTCAACCCTGGCAGACAGCCCGCGTTGGTTGGCCACCGGCGCATAGTTGAAGTCTGAGAGGCGGGCTTCGATGGGTCTTTCTTCACGAAAGGCTGAATGGAGGGCGACCAGTCCTCGTTCAAGATCCTGTTGATAGACAAACAGTCGCCAAACACCGAATCCCAGGCCGGCGATGGCGATCAGGGACGCGGCAATGGCCAGATAACGTGGCAAGGCGCGTCTCGTGGGTAGTTGATGAGGAACTCTGGTATCAGGGGCTCTGTCTGATTTTCGCTTTCTCAAGGCCAGGGCAAATCGCAGTTTTTCCTGCCGCTCAGTTGACCTGAAGAAGTGGTCCTCCATGAGCTGCAGCTCTTTACCTTCAAAATCACCCGCAACGTATTGATCGATCAGCTCATTGACGACTATATCGAACTCTTCGGCATACTCCGGCTCGGTAAGCAGACGAAGCTCAATCTGCTCCTCATCGCCTGCAGTGAGCAGGCCCAGTAGATATAGCTTCAGCTTATTGTCTCGATCTTGATCTATGGTTGAGGCCTCCTATAAAACAGCACTGCTACTTACTATGCGGATTGGGATAGGTTTTGTTTCGCCCTGGCTTTCGGCGCACTCCCGCACACACTTCTCAAGCTTTGCCCTGGTGTGATGCGCGCGTCCACGCAAGGCGCCTTCGGTAATCGAGAGTTCCCATGCCATATGCTTGTGATGCTCGATTTTGTCGTGCCCTTCATATAGGTAGTAATCCAGAATCAACTCGCGCTTGCTCGGGGGCAAGAGACCCAGACACCGCTCAAGACATTCATACTCAACGTTTACGGTCGGCTCCAGATCCACACTGATGGCGGACACTTCAGTGTAAATTTCCTTCCGCCGTCGGGATTCTCGAATAACGTTGCGAGCGACGCCGTGGAAATAGCGTGCCTGTTCGCCGACATAGCCGTCCCTGATGTCCGCTAGCCGGTTTGTTACGCGGTTGATTGTCTCGTCGGCGAGATCTTCAGCGTCGCTGAAGCCCTGGGATACAAAGACCCTGACAAGTCCGCTGCGGATCGTCTCATATTTTCGTCCCGCAAATTCACGATCGGAACCCAGCCAGTCCAATAATGAGTCGAATTGTTCCCGTGTGATAACCAACTATGTCCTCGTTTGATGATTTTGCTACCTGATGGGCAGGCTGGCGCGCAGGCTTTGAATCTGGGATCTTTTGATAAACACGGTGAAATTATCCCAGAGCTGTATCAATAGCAAGGGGTTTTGTATGGCATTTCCGGGCCAGCCATTGCGTGCGGTGGTTTTTTTGCGATCAGCATGGAACAAATTCAGCCGCGGCGACATTACTCACAGAAGGCAGAGTAATCCAATCTAACAACATAAGGGCTGAAGTCTTCGCCCCGCGAAGGTAACCTTTTTGGTCGCGAGATGCCGAAGCCGGCTTCAACTTCTGGAGTGATCAGATTTCGTCCCATCAATAACAGCGATTGCGCCAAGCAGAGAAAAATCAACGTCTCCGGCGGCGCCCGATCCGACTACGAAAATGCTGACGCGTGCGAGGTGCGGCAACACTTCGAGGGAAGATTCCAGCAGGTTGAGATGGTCAAGGCATTGATCAACTCGAGTGAGTATCGGGCGCGCTTTGCGAAATATGACGCACGAAAAACATCGATCAGGGGGGCTAACCGAGATTTTGCTTGAGACACGAGAAGGCGCCGATCGGCGCATGGGGCTAATCCGCGAGGGGTCCAAAACTATTCTGAAGACCTGCATCCGCTTTCAAGTGGGGACTTATGCCCCTGATCCACTCTCACGTCACAATTCCAGCATAACTCCATTTCACATTTGCTTTGGTTTTCGATCTGAGGCGCAGATACAATGCTGCCCGCCACTGCGGGTGAGCAATAGCGGGCAGCTGAGGAGCGTGAATAATTGAGGAACACGATAGCGGGGGTGATCCCTCCCCGATGGTGCGGCCAGAATAACCGCACAATGGCTTCAAGTCCTTAAGAAAATATTAAAAGAGTAAAAGAAGTCTTATGGTTCAGAGGCGCCTCGAGAAATATCGGTTTGAAGATTTTGAATTGGATACCACGGAAGGGGTATTGAGGCAGAACGGTGTAATCGTCCCGCTGCCGTCGAAGGCGCTTCAAGTCCTCGCAAAGCTAGTGCGCCGCAGCGGCAAAGTCGTCTCTCGATCGGAAATGATAGAGGGCCTCTGGCCTGGCGCGATCGTCGAAGACTCCAATCTTACTGTTGCTATCTCAGTTTTGCGCCGAGCGTTGGGGGATAGCGAAACCGGCGCGGCGTTTATTGAGACTGTACCGAAACGCGGCTACCGTTTTGTGCCCATCGTTAAGACCGTGGGATTCGAGCGGGCACTTAGCGACAGTTTCAATTCCATGGAAATTGTGCGCCTAACCCACGCCGGGCGCATTTTGGATGTGGCGATTTCGGCAGACGCGAGATTGTTGGCATACGTTCCCATCGACGCGGGCTCCCATAGTTTATGGATTTGGGATCTGCCAACAAATGAGAAACGAGAGGTGCTGCCACCTGAACCGGCCTTGCGTTGGGGTCTGCGTTTCACTAAGGACGCCGCGGCCCTGTTTTACACGTCAACACCGTCGAATAGCACTATCAGTACCTTGCATCGCTTAGAGATTGGCGTCGGGCAATCTCACGAGGCGCAAAAGGTAGTTGTCAATATCGATTCACCCATCGCTCTCTCGCCAGACGGCCTTCAGATAGGTTTCATTCGCAGTTTCCCTGGCCAGCACCGGGACGTTCTCATTGTTGCCAATGTTGACGGTTCCAACGAAAAGGAAATTGCATCTCGTCAGCATCCAAACAAATTCTCGTTTTCGAGTCCTTCCTGGTCGCCCGACGGCGAATTGATCGCGGTCGGTGCGAGCCGCAGCAACAAACTCGAGTTCACTTTACTCGCCGTGCCCTTGAACGGCGCCGACCCCATCGAACTATGCCCCTGGGAATGGAAGGATCTGCGGGCGGTGGCGTGGAACGAAGCGGGAACTAGTCTCTATTTCTCCGCGACGGCCCTCAACTCAAATTCACTGCAGATTTGGCGTCTTCCCTATCCCGACTGCGCCGCCCAACGAATTACGAACGACACCAACAGCTACGAGGAGTTGAGCCTCGCGCGGAACCCACCGACGCTGGTGACGATGCAGACCGATGCGCTGGCCAACATTTGGCTCGTGCCTTCCACGGGGGCGCCGCGGCGGATTACCTCGGGTCGCACCGAAGGCTTTGATGGATTGACGGTCACAGCCAGCGGCAGGGTGTTTTACGCTTCCACCGAGAATCAACAGCCAGACCTTTGGAGTATGACTTGCGACGGAGATGATCTCAGGCGTCTCACAAACGATGGCTGCCTATTTCCTTCAGTTTCCCGTGACGGCCAATTCGTTACCTACGTCTCAGCCGAAGGCGGCATACATCACATTTGGCGGATCGACGCGGACGGCGGGAACCGGAAACAATTGACGGACGGCGATGGTGAGAGCTATCCGTGCATCGCTCACAACGGCGGATCGATTGTTTATACGCCACAGGGTCATGACCGAAACACCCTTTGGCGGATCTCGGTCGACGGTGGCGCGCCGCAGCAGTTGACCCATGAAGGAATGGCAATCAAGGCGGTTGTGTCGCCTGACGGAAAGAGCATCGCCTGCACCTATCGGAAAGACGAAGCGGATAAATGGAAGATCGCGGTGTTGGATGCCGGAGGCGGAGCGCCGCACCGACTGTTTGCTCTGCCTTTCCCGTATCACCAGGTCATCCGTTGGTCCCCCGACGGTCAAGCTCTCAATTATCTCGATCGGCACCGCGGCGTTTTCAACATCTGGCGACAGCCACTCAATGGTTCGCCGCCGACACAAATTACCAATTTTACGGAAGATGCGATTTTCTATTACGACTCTGACGACGAAGGTCAGCTAGTTGTCTCACGCGGCGCAAAGATCAGGGACATCGTGCTCATCAGAAACTTCGCCTAACCTCCGGCCACCTAACAAATCACCTCGTCTCAATTTTCAACCGATCTTAATTGGCCAGGTTGTTTGGGCGATTAAAGGCCGACGCCTGGGGAAAGGCAGTTTCACCAGGCGTCGGCTGGGGGGTGAGGTGTTCGTTTACCTGGAAACCGTGGTCTTGGGGCGACAGGGTGAGATAGATCACGCGTTTGGGGTGTCTGCTCATAAATGCTTTTTGTCGCCGAAACGTTTCAAACGAGCACCAACAAAGAACGTGGTCACGGGCGTCCCGCCAGTGACCACGCGCAAGATGCGCATGCCACACCCAAACTGACCCAGAAACCATTCTTTGTTGACAGCGCTTTGATGATGCGCTTACTCTGCCGTGTCTCATATCACCTCCCTTTTCTCGCAGCCTCAAGTCTGGGAAGTAAGCGAAAGATCTACCCGGCATTGGCTGCGCTTGGCAAAAGGGAGCTATCCCCTGTCGTTTCCATATGAATAAAGAGTGGGCCCCAACTCAGGAAGCTTTCGACAGCCTGCTTAACTGGCTCGACCCGGATCGCGAACTCGCGGGCCAAAAGTACGAAACAATTCGCCTTCGACTAATCAAAATTTTTGCGTGCCGCGGTTGTCACGAAGCTGAAGAACTGGCTGATGAATCAATCAACCGCGTTACGGCCAAGGTGGAGGAATTAGCAAAGTCTTATGAAGGCGATCCATCGCTTTATTTCTATGGCGTAGCCAGCAGGGTCTACCTCGAAAAGGTGCGAAAGGACCGCTTGCAAGCTCAACTCCCACCGCCGCCAGAGCTGCCGGAAGCGACTGACGGCGACGCTTACGCGTGTTTCGACGAATGCCTGGATCAGTTACCCAAAGAAACTAGCCAGTTGCTACTCCGCTATTATCAAGACGATAAGCACGCCAAAATCGAGAATCGAAAGCATCTGGCTCAGGAGTTGGGACTTGGGATAAACGCTTTGAGGATTCGCGCACATCGAATGCGCGTTCAGTTGCAAAAGTGTGTCGAGTCCTGTCTCGATCGAGCTTTGGCAAATTGAAAGGTTTCGGCCCAAAACGCATAACAAGTAGAAGGTCGCCTCAAGGTTGGTGCGGGGGGTAGGTTTTAATGGAACGGACTCAAGAATTAGACGAAATCCGGCAGTATTTGCTAAGACAACTCAGTGAAGACCAGCAGCAGTCGATTGAGCAGCGGCTGCTCGTCGAAGACGATCTCTTTGAGGAGTTGGAAATCACGGAGACGCAACTGGTCGATGACTACGTTGCCGGAAACCTCACTTCCGAAGAAAACAAGCAATTTGACGAACACTTCCTGAGCACCCCCGAACGTCGGCAAAGTTTGCAATTCGCCCGCGTCTTCAGGCGTTATGTTGACTCGCGCCCTATTCCGCGAAATCACCGCGCCGTTAAGTCCTGGTGGCAACGCTGGGAAGGCCAGGCCTGGGAGCTGCGAGCGGCTGCCGCTGTCATTGCCGTAGCCGTCATCGCAGTCGCGCTATGGTTTGCCATTCCTCGTCCTTCCTCGGAATTGTTGGCTACAGTCACGCTGACGATTAGCTCCAGCAACCGCGCTGAAGGAAATGCGGCTCAAAAAATCCCACTGCCATCCGGCACTTTGAAAATTGTTCTCCAGCTACCCGATGACTCTGCTCCAGAGACAATCCACCGGGTTAGGTTAATAGGCGACGATGGTGAGACTAGGACTTTTGAGGTAACTGAACGCGCGGCGAAAACCGTTTCGCTCACGATCCCGGCCAACCAACTCAAGCGCGGATCCTACGCGTTGAAGCTCCTGACAGTTAACGCCGCCGGCGCCGAACAACCCCTCAGTGGTAGCTATCTACTCACGATTGAATAAGCCGGCGACGGAAGTACCACCAGATGCCTGCGGCTAATACCACCAAACAATAACCACCAGCAATGAATCTTTGGTAATTCCTGGCGCCGCCGGCCGGAGATTTAATCGTCTGCAGGTATTCTCCCTGCAACGTGAAAGCGGCCCAGTAATAGGGCGCGCGCCATTGCGGTTCCAGCCGGATGCTGTTCTGCGCCGCGCGCAAGGCTGCCGCTGGCCTCATGCCGTGTTGCAGCATGTTGACGTAAAAGCGCTTCATCAGTTCGGCCGTCGCTTCATCGTCTACCTTCCATAAACTCGCCACCACGCTTGAAGCCCCGGCATAGATGAAGCCTCGCGTGAGGCCGATCAAACCCTCGCCGCGCACGTCCTTACCCAGTCCGGTGCGACAGGCGCTTAGGACCACAAGATCGACGGGCGCGCGGAGGCTGTAAATGTCCTGCAAGCCGACAAAGCCATTCTGATGTTGTCCCTTGCTGTTGACTGTCGAAAGGACCAATCCGGATCTCTCGGGGTGTTTCGGATCCAGAATACCGTGCGTGGCGAGGTGGAGAATTGAATACTTTGTCAGGTCCGTGGTTCGCAGCTTGTCCGGCGTCGCTTCAAATCGAGTTACGAGCAGAGTGTTCCGACCGGCCACGGCTCGAAGATTGGATAGCTCCAGTTTGGAAAAAAACAACTGT
>JANMVC010000380.1:0-5663 GCA_031392315.1 Pyrinomonadaceae bacterium
CTGAGTCGTTCATGGTTGCAAGTTTCGGTGCCCTTCGTGCACCGGCGTAACGCGAGGCACACCCGTTACCGGATGTGCATCGACTAAAACCCTTACCGCAAAAACCTCGTTCAATAATTCCGGCGTCAGCACCTCGTCCGGCTTGCCAAACGCGACGCTCTGGCCGTCTTTCATCAGCAACACGTAGTCGGAAAATTCGGCGGCCAAATTGATGTCGTGGGTGACGACGAGCGCGGAGGTCTGGCGGCTGTCACAGCGCTGCCTCACCAACGCCAGAATTGTCGCTTGATGCGCGAGGTCCAAATTGGCCGATGGTTCGTCAAGCAGCAATACGCCAGCCTCGGTTACCAATGCCCTGGCAAGCACCGCGCGTTGGCGTTCGCCACCAGAAAGTTCGTTCATCAGCCGGCCACTCAGTTCCTCTAGTTGCGTCTCGCGCAAAACCACCCGTGCTGCTTCGATATCGTGGGCGGTTTCCCAACCCCAGCCGGGACCCGCAAATGCAAATCGACCCGCCAGAACAAACTCAAACACCGTCACGGGAAAGCGAAGGTCAGCCTCCTGCGCCACTACCGCGATTCGTCTTGCAATTGTCCGCCGCGAAAATGACCCCAGCGGCTCTCCGTCCAACAAAACTTCGCCAGCCGCAGGCTCAACTCCGCCATTCAGCGTTCGCAGCATCGTTGATTTACCCGCGCCGTTTGGGCCAATGATTGCAGTTATCCGCCCGGGCGCGAGATCCAGTGAAACCTCAGAGACAGCAGTGCGCTCGGCGTAATTGACCGTTATGTTGCGTGCTTCAAGCATTCATTTGTCCGACAAACTTCAGTTTGTCGATTACTCGGTAGAAAGATTCGTCATCAGTGAAACAGATCGACAAACTGAAGTTTGTCGGACGGTGCTCTAGCGCCCTTTCAATAGATAGACAAACAGCGGCGCGCCGATCAGAGCGGTAATCGCTCCCACAGGCAACTCCCGCGGAGCAATAATCGTCCGGGCGACCGTATCAGCCAGAATCACAAACGCCGCGCCTGCCAACGCTGACGCCGCGATCACAATCCGGTTGTCGCTGCCGAATGAAAGTCGAACCAGATGCGGCACGACCAGTCCGACGTAGCCGACTGATCCACTGGATGCCACTGAGGCGCCCACGAGTAAACTGGCGGCAATGAAAACCGTGATCCGCACCCGCCCTACCTCGACGCCCAAATCGAAAGCATCGCGCTCGCCCAGCATCATCAAGTTCAGCGAACGCGCATTTAGCGCCAGGACGACAACCCCTATTCCCGCGGCCACAAAGGTCACCGCGAGCAAACTCGTCGTAGTGCCCGAAAGATCGCCCAACAGCCAAAAAGTAAACGAGCGGATCCGCGTGGCATCCATCAGCGTCGTAATGAACACAATCCCGGACGAAAGAAACGTCGTCACAATTACTCCGGCGAGTATGAGGCGTTCGGGCGTGGCGCCTGCTCGGCCGCGCGCGAGCCGATAAACGACAAAGGTTGCGGCCAATGCTCCGGCGAAGGCCATCACCGGACGGCTCCACTCGTGAGTTCCGAAAAACACGAGCGCCACCATCGTCCCCACCGCCGCGCCATTGGAAACGCCCAGCAGATAAGGTTCAGCCAGCGGGTTCCGCAACAACGCTTGATAGCCCGCGCCAGCCGTCGCCAGGCAAATGCCGACAGCTCCCGCGAGTAGAATTCGCGGCAAACGAATATCGAAGAGAATGGCGTGCTGTTCGGACGAAAGACCGCAATCCGCCTGGCCAGTCAGTGCGCACAGCGATGACGCAAACGGTAGCCGTTGACTGCCCACCAGCGCTGCGAGAATGACAACGACGGCCAGCATCAGCACTAGTCCACCGCAGACTGCGAGCGCTTTGCGCAGCGTCGCATGTCCTGAGCTTGTTGATTGGTCTTGCCTTCCCATTATCCTCGTGCACCAAAACGCGCTAACTCAATTCAAGCTTTTCAGAGTTCAATCTTCAGATTGTCTTCCCTTCAAAAACGGCCAGCTAACGCTCCAGGCTACTTGAATGCTTCCGGGTGTAACGCGTGCGCCAAGGCCTCAAGCCCGTCGATGAGCCGCGGTCCCGGCCGCGAAAGATAGTCGTCGTTAATCTTGTAGACACGATTGTTTCGCGCTGCGGGAGAATCGCGCAGCGGTCCCGCCACGGTGGCATTCGCGCTGCCCATCGAGCCTCCCGTTGGGAGAATGATTGCGTCGGGACGGGCGCTTAGTGCGGCTTCGTCGCTGAACCGCGGAAATGCCCCAGGGACATAAGCAGTGACTGAAATACCGCCCGCGCGCCGCACGAGATCAGTCAAGTAAGCCTCCCTGCCGATTGTGTAAAGAGGCTCACCGGAGACCTGATAGAAGACTCGAACGGGAGGGACCACAGCGACTGCTGTTGCAATGCTCTCGCTGCGCTGGCGCAAGTCGGCGGCAAGCTTCGCTGCCTGTTCGGCGTGCCCAAACATTTCGCCAAGAACGATGATTGAAGAATAAATCTCATCCAGGCTGCCCGGGTTTGTGACGTAGACCGCGATTCCCTGCTGATCCAGTTGCTTCGTGAAAGCTTCGAGTTGGGAGGCGGTTGAGACTAAAACAATCTGCGGCTTGAGCGCGATGATCCGTTCGACGCTCGGGTGCATCGTGTCGCCAATCTTCGTCACGCCCTTCGCTTCCGCCGGATAGTCGCAGTAGTCGGTATTACCAACAAGGCGGTTACCTGCCCCAACGGCGTAGACAATCTCCGTCAAGTTTGGCGCCAGCGAAACAATGCGGTCGATCTTTCGCGGGACCGTCACCTTGCGTCCCGCTTCGTCAATCACTTCCCTGACTTCTGTCGCACTCCGTGATGTCGACGGAGAATCGGGAGGCCGCCGCGCGCAGGCCGGGGCGAGCAGAAGGCTGCACAGCAACAGCGCTACTGCCGTTGATCCAAGTTTCGATTTTTTATGTGTGCGTAAAAACAAGAGTCCCGCCGAGTTGACGTTTCCTTCGCGAAGGGAACAGGCAATCGGCGGGACTTGAATGGAAGATTGGAAAACCCGTGCGGCCTGAACGCGTTTCCGCGAGCGTTCAAATGACTGCAAAGCATCGTGGGCAGGTCTCCTGGCTTAAAGCGCTCCCGAATAATTCGAAGGCTCATCACAGTGGCGCGACCGCACGGGATTCTCACCCGTTTCCCTATTCTCCCCATTTCCTGGGGCACCCGGACACTTTCAAATACAAAGAACTATTCGTGATCGAGGCGGACACTATCACGCGTTTGGAGACGCTGTCAAACCAGAGGCTGGTTACTCCCAAGCCAGGATTCTACGGTTGACCATGAGCGCTCAAGAGTGATACTCAAGAGTCGGAAGGAGAACCCCCAATGCATCCACGAATCACCGAAGCCCTTGATTACCTTGACACCGAACGCGCCGATTTACGGGCCGCTGTCGAGCTGACGCCGCTGGCGTTACGTGAGCAGCCGCCTGCTCCCGATCGTTGGTCGGTCGCGCAGGTCTTGCAACATCTGACACTGATTGAGAGTCGCATCGTGCCACTGGTCCACAAACTGGTGGCGAAAGCGCGGGCGGGGGGACTTGGCCCAGAAACTGAGACTAGTCCAATCCTCAACCCCAGGCACGCCGCGAGGATTGCTGACCGCAGCCTGCGCGTGACGGCGCCCGAAGAAACGCAACCGCCTTCGGATATTGACGCTGCCTCGGCATGGTCCGCGTTGGAAGCATCACGCCATGCTCTGCGGGATGCGGTAATTTCTGGCGACGGTTTGTCGCTAAGCGAAGTGAAGTATCCCCATCCGGTGCTGGGTGAGATCAATTTGTATCAATGGATTCTTTTTGTCGGCAGTCATGAAGTGCGGCACACGGCCCAGATACGCGAGATCGCGGAACAGTTCAAATCGGATGCGACGACCGCATCGGCGGCAAGTTAACCAGGAAAACCTATGATCAAGACCATCGAATGGACGGATGAAGGCATTCGCATGCTGGACCAGCGACTGCTGCCCACCGAAGAAAAGTATCTGATGCTGCGGTCGTATGAAGAGGTCGCGGAGGCCATCAAGAAGATGGCGGTGCGCGGGGCGCCGGCCATCGGCGTTTCCGCCGCTATGGGACTTGCCCTGGGCGCTAGCCAGTCTGTCGGAACATCCGTGGCTGACCTCGAAGATGATTTCAGTTATATGTGCAAAGTGATGTCGCAAACACGTCCCACCGCCGTCAATCTGTTTTGGGCGATCGAGCGGATGCGAGAACGGTTTGAAAGCGAAAAAGCTGCCGGCCACCAACCTGAGGAGATTAAGGCTCGCTTGATCCAGGAGGCGCGTAACATTTTCAGCGAGGATATCCTGGCTAACAGAGCCATCGGGCACTTTGGCGCCGATTTGATCGCTGACGGCGACACGGTGCTGACGCACTGCAATGCCGGAGCGCTCGCGACCGCCGGAGACTATGGAACAGCGCTCGGCGTAATCCGTGGCGCCCGCGACGCCGGGAAACGCGTTGCGGTGATTGCGGATGAAACCCGACCGTTTCTCCAGGGCCTACGACTAACCGCCTGGGAACTCGCGCAGGACAACATTCCGGTGACTGTGATTACTGACAACATGGCTGGGCATGTGATGAAAAGCGGGAAGGTCAATGTAGTGGTTGTTGGCGCCGATCGAATCGCCGCCAACGGTGATGCTGCAAACAAAATCGGAACCTACATGGTTGCGGTGTTGGCTAAGAAGCACGGCATCCCGTTCTACGTCGCGGCTCCGATTACCACGCTGGATCTTTCGTTACAGTCGGGTGAGGAAATTCCGATTGAGGAACGCGATGGCCGAGAGATCACACATATTGGCGGCAGCCAACTCGGGCCGGATGGCGTCCAGGTGCAGAACCCTGCGTTTGATGTGACTCCGAACGACTTGATTGCAGCGATTATCACTGACAAAGGCGTGGCCAGAGCGCCATACGTGGAGAGCCTGAGGATGCTGGCTGAAACGGATAAAGCCGCCGCCTCAGCTTGAGCTGGGCAATTTAAAGCGCAGGGTCAGTCTCTTGCGAAACGACTCTTCTTCCACCAAGCCATCGTGAGTTGCAAACCGGTTCGCAAGTCTACCTTGGGTTCGAAGCCTAAATACTCACGCGCGCGGGAAATGTCTGCCAGGCTGTGCTTCACATCGCCCGCTCGCGGCTGTTGATAATCCACCGAAACATCTGCTTTGCCCGTAAGTTGCTTGAGTTCAGTGAAGAGCTCATTCAAAGTAATGCGCTCGCCGTTGGCCACGTTAATGACCTGGCCGATTCCCTTGGTAGTCTCTGCAGCTTTCAGGTTGGCATCTACGACGTTGTCGATGTATGTGAAGTCGCGTGATTGCTCACCGTCACCGTAAATCACTGGCTGTCGATCACTCAGCAAATCGCCGATGAAACGCGAGATGACACCGGAGTATTGCGAGCTTGGATCCTGGCGCGGCCCGAAGACGTTGAAGTACCGCAATGACAGAGTTTCCAAACCGTAGACGCGGGTAAACACCTGCGCATAATATTCGCCCACCAGCTTCGCAACCGCATAAGGCGACAGCGGCTCCGGCAGCATGTCTTCAACCTTGGGAAGCGTCGGCTTGTCGCCATAAGCCGAACTGGATGCGGCGTAGACCA
>JANMVC010000441.1:0-16750 GCA_031392315.1 Pyrinomonadaceae bacterium
AGTCCGGGTAACTCAATCAGCTTCGCCTCAGCAGGAACTTTGACTTCATTTGCGCGGCCCGCGGCTTCAATCTTCGCGCCGCGTATCAGCACCACCCAATCGTCGTGCAACTGCGCTGCGTGGCCGTCGAAGACGCGGGCCGGCTTGAGCAGATAGATTGTTTCTGGACTGGCGGCAGGCGATTGAGTTTGAGCGAGCGCGAGGCTCTGGAATACCGCTGACACAACAACGCTCAGGACAAGGATTTTTCTCATTGCTCCTCCGAACTTTTCTTCAACGAAGCAGAGGGCGCCGGTTGATGTAACGCAAACTGTTAGTTTGCGGTGCAGGCTGATCTCTAATGCGCCATCCGCAAACTAACAGTTTGCGTTACATCGCTCACAAGCCTTTCCGCTTGATCCACTCGCGCACCACTTCTGCTTGTCCTCGTTTGTTCGCATCTACTTCGTAGTTTAGTTGTCGCATCTCCTCGGTTGATATCGCGCCCGACAGTTTGCTCAACGCTTCGCCGAGTGCCGGCACGCGCGACAAGGAAGCCGCGCCGACGAGGTAGACAGCTTCGTACGGTGGAAAGTAACGGCGGTCGTCTTCGAGTTGGAATAAATCCATCGCCGCGATTCTTCCCTCAGTCGAGTTGCCGGCGATCAGATCAACCTGGCCGGTGGAGAGCGCGATGTAGGTCAAAGACAAATTCATTTCGCGCGGCTGGTCAAGAAACTTCAAGCCGTAAGCCTTGCTGAATCCGGGATAACCGTCGGCGCGCGACATGAAGTCCTGGCCAAAGCCGGCGCGCCACCCGCGCGCATGCGGCGCCGCGTCAGAAATAGTTTTCAACCCCAACCGGCGAGCTTCGGCGCCGCGAACTAAAATCGCAAACGTGTTTTCAAAGCCCAACGGCTCGCTCACCGTCAGTTTGAACTTCTCCACGTATTCCTGTTTGACCTGCGCGTAGACCGCGCGCGGATCAGTGATGGGCGGATGTTTCAGGATCGCAGTGTAAGCCGTGCCCGTGTATTCGGGATAGAGATCGATTTGCCCGGCGACGAGTGCGTCGTGTGGGAGGTTGCCGCCTAATTCAAACTTGCGCTCGACCGCGACTCCGCGCGCCTCCAACATCTGCGCGAGAATCTCAGCGAGCAGTACCGATTCGGTGAAATCCTTCGAGGCCACAATCACGCGAGCCGCGCCTTCCGGAGTTGGCGACGCCGCACGCGAAGATCGCCATACGCCGTAGGCCGTGAGCAACACAACCAGCGCAATCGCCGCCAGGACAATCCGGTTAACGACCGCACGCCGCCGCTGATTCGTCTTTGTTTCAACTGAAAAGCGCCGCTCGAGTAGTCCGAGCGAAAAGTCTGCGGCCAGGGCCATCAACGCCGCCGGCACCGCGCCGGCCAGTAACAAATTATTGTCATACTGCCTGAGGCCGCGAATGATGTAGACGCCCAAACCTCCGGCGCCAACCTCCGCCGCGATAGTAGTAACACCTACGGCGATCACGGTCGCCACGCGCACGCCCGTCAGGATCACGCTCATCGCCAACGGCATCTCCACTTGCCAGAGTATTTGCCGGTCAGTCATGCCCATCGCCACTGCCGCCTCGCGCACGTTGCGATCGACGCCGAGAATTCCAGTCACCGTGTTTCGCATGATCGGCATCAGCGCATAAAGCACGAGCGCCACTATTGCTGTGCGCGCACCGATGCCGCCGATGAACGGCAGCGGAATCAAAAATCCAAACAGCGCCAGGCTGGGAATTGTCTGCATCACGTTTGCAATTCCGAGGATTGGACCGCGCAGCGATTGTTTCCGAGTTAAGAGGATGCCGGTGGGAATGCCGATGACGACGGCAATCAACGTCGAGATGAAGACTAACCAAACATGCTGGCGCACGAGCGTCAGCAACTCGGGCCAGTTTTGTTGGAGGAAGTTCCAGAACGTCATTCTGGTTCCTCCGGGCCGCCCGCTGACGCAGGTGGTTCTGACAAAGACAGGTCGGCGAACGCGATTCCGGGGAGACTGAGGGTTTCGATGTAGGCCAGCGCCTGCGGCTCTTGCGACTTGAGAAAGTTTTCTGGAGTTTCCAACAGCAGCAGTTTGCCTTGATGCATGAGGCCGATGCGCGAGCCGAGCAGCAACGCCTCGCGCACGTCGTGAGTAACGAGGATGGCCGTCTTCTTGAGTTTTCTCGTGAGCTCACTGAACTGTTTCTGCAAACTCGCGCGCGTCAATGGATCGAGCGCGCCGAAAGGCTCGTCTAACAAAAGCAGAGGCGGCTCGGCAGCGAGCGCACGCGCCACGCCCACGCGCTGACGTTGGCCGCCGGATAATTCCCGTGGATAACGATCGGCAAAGACCTTTGGCTCAAGGCCGACGATCGATAACAGCTCATCGACTCGATTTGCGATCTTCGCTTCGTTCCAGTTTTCCAGTGCGGGAACCAGCCCGACATTCCTGGCGACGGTGAAGTGAGGAAACAAGCCGCCGTCCTGGATCACGTAGCCTGTGTGGCGGCGCAAAGCGATTGCGTCCCACTCAGTTGTGCTCTTGCCTTCAACTATTACCTGTCCCGAAGTAGGCAGGAAGAGCCGATTGACGAGCTTGAGCGTCGTGGTCTTGCCGCAGCCGGACTCGCCGAGCAGCACCAGCGTCTCGCCGCGTTGCACCGAAAATGTGAGACTGGAAATTACCGGAGATGAAGCGCCGCGATGGGAAAAACTAACATCGCGAAACTCAACGAGCGGATTGTTGGTTGCATCGACCATTTAGTGAAGGAGCCGGATTACAGACAGGATCTACAAGATGAACAGGATTACGGAAGCAACGTCCGCTGAACATATCTTGCAATCGCTTCTCTTCTTAACCGCTTTATCTTGTTAATCCTGTAAATCCTGTCTCTCGTTTCTCAAACCGCCAACAAGAGGTTGCTGCTGAAGCGTTCCGCAGAATCGAGCCAGGTGCGGCCGCACGTGAAGCCGGTTTCGGCAGCCAGGTTTGCGATGTCTGCCAGATCGTATTTGTAGGAATTCTCCGTATGAATCTGTTCGCCCTCAGAAAAGTGAACTTCCATCTCAAGCTGCTCGATCAAGACCGTCTGCTCGCCCAAGCTTTCGATATAGATTTCCACCCGGCCGAGTTCTTCATTGTAAAAGGCGTGGTGTTGAAACCCGCGCAGATCGAAGTTGCCGCCCAGCTCGCGATTGATGCGGGCCAGCACATTTAAGTTGAAAGCCGCAGTCACCCCGAGCGCATCGTTGTAAGCAGCTTCGAGGATTGCGCGATCTTTTTTCAAGTCCGCGCCGAGCAGGAGCGCGTCGCCTTCGTGTAACACCTGGCGCAGGGCTCGCAAGAATTTGAGCGCTTCGTCCGGGTCGAAGTTGCTGATGTTTGAGCCGAGGAAAAGTGCGAGCGTGCGCGGCCGCGTCGTGGTTCCCAACTCTGCCAACCCCGCAAAATAATCTCCGGCATAGGCTTCCACGCTTAATTGCGGATACGACTGCAAGAGTATTCGCGAGCTGCTGTCCAGCGCCGACGCGGAGATGTCTACCGGAATGAACAAAAGCTCGGATTGCTTCCGGAGCAAAGCTTCAATGATCAAGCGAGTCTTCGACGCGCTGCCGCTGCCCATCTCGACCAGAGTGATGTTGCCCTCGACGGCCGCGACGATCTCGTCGGCATAGCGCTTGAGAATCTCATTCTCCGCGCGCGTGAGGTAATACTCCGGCAGCAGGCAGATCGCCTCGAAGAGTTGAGAACCGAGTTCGTCGTAAAAATATTTTGGGAGAAACCGTTTGGGCTTGGTCGCCAGACCGCGACGCACATCTTCGGCGAGGCCCGCTCGCGGCTCGCGCGTGACGAGGTTGTGAATGAGAAACTTCTCCGCGGTTGTTGGTACCCTTTGAGTTTCCGACACTGCGCCCCCCTGGGTTTGATGAACCTAATGCTCGTTGAATTTTTGCTCGACTGCGGCTGAGCATGATAGCGGATAAACTCCTATGGCAGTAGCCTGAGCATTCGGTTGTACTGGTGCAGTTTCAATCGTGGCACGGGCGTTCCGCCCGTGATCACGCGCAAGATGCGCGTGCCACAACAAACTGACCCACTGCCCATCCGTTGGTAGAGTTGGCTAATAATAACCGCGTCTCGTTCCTATTACCGCGCCGCCAAGTGTGTTATAAAAGCGCCGTCCCCTGGCAGTCTTAAGCATTTGGCAAGTCGTTGACCTCGGATAACCGTTTCATTAGTTTCAAATCAGTTCGACATGAAGTTGTTCGCCCTTACATCAGGCTCATTTCGTGGCCTTGTGGCCTTATCCGTTTCTCTCGCGGTAATCGGTTCCAATCAGGCCTTTGCTTTCGCGTTTTTTAGCAACTCCAACAGTCCCCAGCCAGCGCAACTTCAGAGCGACGGCGGCTTCGAGTCGGCGGATGCTTTCGTCGCGGACGGTGGCGTCAGGCTTGAGTGGAGCAGCAAGTCCGACCCCGACAACCTGGGCTTCAACATCTATCGCCTGCAGGGTGGGCAGCGAGTGCGCATCAACCGGGAGATCATTCCCGGTTCGGTGTTCGCTGGGATGGCAAACGATGCGCGGTTGTCGCGCGGCAACGCTTCGTATGGATGGTTCGACCACAGGGGAACTGCCGCCGCGGTTTACTACATCGAGTCAGTAAGCCTGGCGGGAGCGTCTCAGTTTTATCCGCCGGTCACTCCGGTGGCGGAAACGCGCCCGCCCGGCAGAAAGCAACCTCCCAGATACCAGGAGGCGCAGCCGCAAACTTCCGAGATCGACCCCGAGGCATCAGACAACGGCTACCGCGAGGTTGGTTATCCGGCGACGGACTCGGCAGCGGTATTGCGACAGGAATTGCGACAGATGTCCGTGTCGACAATTGAGAGCCAATGGGATGTAGCCGCGCAGCCGGGCGTTAAGATCGCGGTGAAGCGCGATGGTTGGTATCGCGTGACGCAGGCGCAGATGGCCGCGGTGGGTTTCAATCCGGCGGTGGATATCAGAAACCTGCAATTGTTTGTCGATGGCCAGGAAGTGGCGATCAACACCAGCCAGAGCGGCGGCCTCTTTGGCGCGTCAGACTACATTGAATTTTTTGGACGCGGCCTGGACGTGCCATCGACCGACGTTCGCACTTACTACCTCTTAGCCGGCGCTGCGCCGGGCAAGCGCGTGCGCGGCGAACTCCAAATCGATGCGCTGCCGGCCGCCACGCCAACGCCGCAAGCTTTGCCAACTCCGTCTCCAGCGAACGGTCCTGTTCCAAAGTCTCCATGGTCACCGTGGCGTTGGGGCGGGCGAGTGGCAAACGCAGCGCAAACAGCGTTGCCCCACACCTTCTCCCTTTGGGAGAGGGAAGGGAGAGGGTTTTACGGTCACCCTAAGGCCCTTCCCCTCTTTCCCCTTCCCACAGGGAAGGGGATGAAAGAAATGTCAGCAGGCAACGCTCCGGAAACGTCGCCGGTAGCCCCGAAGAAGAAGCGTGGCAAGAAGCGCGTTCGGCGGAAACCAGCCGAACCCAAACGCCAATTCAGTCATGCCGTCGTCTCCGCCGCAGCTGTCGCTCCGGCAAATTTTGCCTACACAGTCGAGCGCAAGGATCGCGGCGTGTATTTTTCCAGCCTGCTCAATGGCGACGTGGAAAACTGGTTTGGCCAGGTGATCTCCACCAATCCCGCCAGCCAGACGATCAATACTCCCAATCCGGCGCTCAACGCCGCGGGCCCGGCGCGGCTCGAGGTTAGGCTTCAGGGCGTCAATCAGGTGTCGCATCAGGTGAGCGTGAAGGTTAATGACGTGCAGGTTGGGGCGTTCAACTTTTTCGGCCTCGCCAATGCGGTGCAGGTGTTTAATGTGCCGCTTTCGCTTTTGAAGGACGGCGCGTTGGCGAACAACGCGAACACGATAAAATTTACGCCCGCTGCCGGCGGCGACGTCAGCATCGTTGACTACGCACGCATAACCTATCCGCACGCCTTCCGCGCTGATGCTGACACGTTGAAGTTTAGTTTGTTGGGCACTCAGTCAGTCCAGGTTGACGGGTTCACCAGCGCCAACGTCAGGCTCATCGACTACACCGATCCCGCCAACGTCACTTTCGTTAAGCCTGAGCTGACTTCAAACGGCGGCGGTGGTTATACGATGGCTGTCCCGACCAGCGCGCCCATTTCCAAGACGCAGCGCCTGCTCTACGCGACCGCGACGCCGGCTGAAACACCAGCGGCGATTACGCTCAACCAGCCCTCCACCCTGAATCGAAACACGAATGCAGCAGACTTTCTGATTATTACCACCAACAGTTTGCGGGCGAGCCTCGCTCCGCTGGTTACGGCGCGACAAGCGCAGGGGATGACTGTGGCGGTGGTTGAGGTAGACGACGTCTACGACGAATTCGCCTACGGCGTGCATGGACCGCAAGCTGTCAAGGATTTCCTCGCGCGCGCCAACAGCGTCTGGGCGACAAAACCGAAGTATGTGATCTTTGCCGGCGACGCCAGCTACGACCCGCGCAACTACGCCTCGGGAGGCAATTTTGATCTAGTGCCGACCAAGCTGGTGGATGCCACTTACAATGAAACTGCTTCCGACGATTGGTTGGCCGATTTTAACGACGATGGGATCGCCGACATTCCCGTGGGCCGACTGCCGCTCCGGACCCCGGCGGAAGTTGACCTCGTCGTTTCCAAGATCGTCAATTTCACTCCGGTCGCCCCTGAAAGCGCGATGCTGGTGGCGGACGACCCCACTGGTTACTACTTCAATTTCGAGCAAGCCAACGATCAGGTCCAGGCACAATTGCCTCCCAGCGTGACCGTGCAGCGCGTTAATGTGCGCGTCGATGGGGTAACGCCGGCGAAGGCCAACGTGATTAACGGATTCAACGCCGGGCGGGCGCTGGTTAATTACACGGGCCACGGGAATGTGGATGTCTGGTCAGGCGCTGCGATCTTCAAGGCTACGGACGCAATCGCCTTAACCAACGGCAACAAACTTTCTTTTGTGATCGTGATGGACTGCCTGAATGGCTACTATCACGCGCCCGCGCTGCTCTCGTTGTCGGAAGCTTTTCTGAAAGCGCCAGGCGGTGGCGCGGTGGCTGCGTTTGCCTCGTCAGGCCTGACGCTGCCCGATGGTCAGCACGATATGAGCACGCAGTTGTACTCGTTGCTTTACGGCGCGCAGCCAATCGCCCTCGGCGATGCGATCAAGATCGCCAAAGGCGCCACGGTTGACATCGACGTCCGCCGCACCTGGATCTTCTTCGGCGATCCGTCGATGAAGATTCGGTGAGCGACTTTAGCTTTCCCGCTTAGATTTCAAGGTTTTTCGGATTCAGGTCATTTAACGACAACGAACTTAGACTCTGTAGCTCCGCGGAGGACTTTATATGAAAAAGCTTGGCTTCGTTTTGGCGTCGATGTTTTGTGTGTTTCTGACTTGTGGTGCGGCATTCGCACAAGCCGAAGACGATGTGGTGGTTAATGAATTCGCGGTGAATCCCACAACCGGCAAGGAATATATTGAACTGCTTGTTACCAAGCCTGGCGGCATTAATATGCAGGGGTGGACGGTATCAGATGTCTCTACCAGAGCTGGCGCGACCGGTGCCACCGAAGGCGACATTACCCTTCCGGCAGCTTCCTACCTGTCGAATGTTCCCATGGGCACCTACGTTGTCATTGTTCTGACCACTCCGGTAGCTAACACCAACACGATTCCTGAGGATACGAGTCTCGCCGACGGGAATGGGAAACTTGTGCTCGTCGCCGGATCTACTACAGGCGTGGTCTCCGGGGGCGTCTTGGATAACGCCACTTCGGACAATGTGCACCTCTATGCCGGCACTCGCGCCGTCGGTACGTTAATCGATCAAGTCCTTGCCGGTACCAACACTTCTTACATAGCGGGCGCTACCTGGGGCGACAATAATGGGGCGACGGCGACGGATAACGTTAACGCCGGCGTCGCAATCCCCAGCAACGCAATCGCGCGATTTGTGCCGACGGGTAATTCGGTTGCCGGATTTCAAGACAATGATACTGGCGCACGTTTCGCGGTCGACGCCGCTTCTTATGGCACTCCGGCCGCAACGAACACTACAGTCACAGATTCGGCAGTAACTAACCCGACCTATGCCAGCGGAAACGTGGATGCCGGATCATATAATGGGCTGACCACAACAGCCGATGTCGGCTTGGCCGGAAACGTCACCGTTCATGGCACGATGACTATCAGCGCAGGTCTTGTTGCCACCGGCGCCAACACTCTGACTATCGATTGCGCTGGTTCGATATCGGGAGCCGGTCCGACTACCTACGTCAATGGCGGCCTGAAGAAGAACTATTGCGCCGTCGGCGTGAAGGGCTTTGAGGTCGGCACGTTGAATGGATACTCGCCCGTCTCAGTCAACATCACCGCGGGAACCTTCCCGACAGATTTCTCGGTCAGGGCGGTGCAGGGACCGCAGCCCAATGTCAAGACTCCCGCATCTGCGCTGCAAAGATACTGGAAGCTCGCCGCAACCGGCGTGACAGCCAATCTCAACTTCAACTACCTTGACGCGGATGTACCTGCGCCACCCGCAACCGAAAACAGTTTCGTGATTTTCAAGTGGGACGGCGGTTTCACCACGCCTGGAGGGTCAGTGAGCACCGGCACCAACGAAGCGAGCATCTCGGGCGTGTCGGACGCCACCTTGCTCTCTGATTGGACGCTGGCTCAACCAAATGCGCCGACCGCGTCGGAAGGAACAGTCAGCGGCACCATCGTCGACACGGCAGGTAATCCCGTTGCCGGTGCGGTGGTGAGGTTGAGTGGAGCGCAAAACCGCAAGTTCATTACTGACGCGAACGGTAACTATCGTTTCGACAATGTCGAGACCAACGGTTTCTACATCGTCACGCCGTCACGCGTTAACTACTCCTTTAATCCGGGAGCGCAGTCGTTCACGCAGCTCGGTGAAAGCACGCAAGCTGGCTTTACGGGTGTACCTTCTGGACAAACGGCGAACCCGCTCGACACGCCCGAGTATTTCGTTCGCCAGCATTATCTCGACTTCCTCGGTCGCGAGCCGGATGAAGCAGGCTTCAACTTCTGGAGCGACCAGATTCTCTCGTGCAACGGCGATGCCGATTGCCTCGAGCGCCGCACGGTTAACGTGAGTGCGGCTTACTTCCTGTCGGCCGAATTCCAGCGAACAGGTGGATTGGTTGATCGCCTCTATCGCGCCAGCTATGGCCGCAATCCTGCCTACGCGGAGTTTATGCCTGACCGCGGATTGCTGGCGCGTGATGTCGTGGTGGGCCGCGGGGGTTGGGAACGGCAACTGACGGCCAATGAGGAAACATTTATCGATGGCTGGGTCGGGCGTCGGGAATTCCAGGCGGCGTTCGACAGTCTGTCGAATGCGGAGTATGTTGACAGGCTCGTATCGAACACCGGAATCAGGTTTACGCAAACGGAGCGCGACTCGCTCGTAAACGGTCTGGGCGCGGGCAGTCTTTCGCGGGCCGAGGCGTTGCAGCGAATTGCGGGCAACGAAAACTTCGCGCAGGCGAGATTCAATGCCGCGTTTGTGATGATGGAATACTTCGGCTACCTGCGTCGCGATCCTGACGAGAGCGGCTATCAATTCTGGCTCGATAAGCTGAACCAGTTTGACGGCAACTTCGAACGCGCGGAGATGGTCAAGGCGTTTATCAATTCGGGTGAATATCGCGCGCGCTTTAGTCGCTGAGGTAACAAACGGGGCAGTGGCCCGACCGTGTGAGGGAGGGCGTTACTGACCGTGATGGCGTATGCCGTGATGCGTATGCCCTACCTGAGGCGTACGCCCTCCCTGATGGTCGGGCCACTGCCCCGGTCGCGGCTCTGCCGCCGTACGGCGCGACAGCGAAGCCGCTTGATTTGTTCAGTGATTGAGCAGCAAGATTTTGGCAACCCTGCCCCATGTCGGCTAATTAATTTCGAAAGGTTCTCAGAACAGTCATATGAAAAAGTTGATTATCGTTTTGCTCCTATTGGTTTGCGCCGGCATAACCGCTCGTGAGGTTGGCGCGCAGACAAATCCTGCTGCGCAAGCCGTTCCATATAGCCAGGATTTTTCCGGGTTAGCGCATTCGTCAACAGCGTATCCAGCTGGTTGGCAGGGATGGACTATTTCGGTAGTGCCAGGCGCTGTTTTTAATACCGGTGGCCCAACCGCCGATCGTGCTTTGACTGCGAGCAGTACCGCCGCGATCAATTCTGGCAACGTCCACAATTACAATGGCAAGATGGGGTACTTGAATAGCGGTAGCCTTGATCTCACGCTCGTGCTGGCAATCAACACGACCGGACTAACCAGCGTAGGGGTTACCTACGACATTATGACGATTCGGAATCCTTACGATGGGACTGCCAACACCAGGATTAATGAGGTTACTCTTCAGTACCGGGTCGGCACGTCTGGTACCTGGACGAGCCTGACGGGGATTGAGTATCAAAACAACACCACGCTCCAAACCGGCGCAGTCACTACGCCACAAAACTCCCAGACGAAGAATATTGTTCTTCCAGCCGCGGCCGATAATCAAGCGGTGGTGCAGCTTCGTTGGGCATCCAGACAGGTCAGTGGGGGAGGAGCCCGGCCCAGTTTCGCATTTGACAATTTGGTCGTTGCCACGGGTTCGGTATCCGATGTTGCGCCATCCGTGAGCAGCACGACGCCTCCTAACGGATCTTCGGGCATTCCCCTGGGCTACGACATCTCAATAACGTTCAGCGAGCCGGTGACCGCGCCAGCCGCCGCATTTTCAATCTCCTGCGCCAATAGCGGTGCCCATACGTTTGCTCTTTCAGGTGGACCAACAGTTTTCAATCTCAACCCGGATGTCAACTTCTCTGCGAACGAACTATGTACGGTAACGGTGGATGACCTGCAGGTCGCTGACGTGGATGCGAATGATCCGCCTGACAACATGACGGCGGACTATGTTTTTAGTTTCACCTCGGTGGATCCTGCTTCATGCGGAACGGCATTTACAGCGATCTTCACAATCCAGGGGAGCGGCACGGCCAGTCCGATTGTGGGCACCAGTGTAACGACGGAAGGAGTCGTCGTCGGCGATTTCCAAGGGTCCACTAGTCTTAGTGGCTTCTACATTCAAGATCCCTCGGGGGATGCGAATACTGCGACCTCAGACGGAATTTTCGTCTTCGATGGGGCTTCGCCGGTAATCGACGTGAGCCCGGGCGATCGCGTGCGCATTACCGGAACAGTAACCGAAACTTTCAATAACACGGGGATAACGCCCACGTCCGTCATCGTGTGCAGCACCGGAAATCCACTTCCGGCTGCCACTACCGTTGATCTGCCTGAACCAGTCAACAATGATCTCGAACGCTATGAAAACATGCTGGTTGTTTTTCCGGAGACGCTGACTATCACCGGTAACTTCCAGCTGGGCCGTTTCGGAGAATTAGTGCTTTCTTCGGATGGCAGGCTTTTCCAACAGAACAATTTCAATCGCACGAACAGCCCGGGCGCATTGAACGTCGCGGCTACGAACCCGCTTCGTTATGTGGTACTCGACGACGGCAGATCAATTCAAAACCCGGATCCCACGCCATACGTGGATGCGAGCAACACGCGTCGCGTGGGCGATACGGTCGCCGGCCTGACGGGGGTGTTGACCTTCGATTTTAGCGAGTATCGCGTTCAACCCACTATAGCTCCGGTCTTTACTGCCGCTAATCCGCGTACTGCCGCGCCCGCTGCGGTCGGCGGCACGGTTAAAGTCTCCAGCTTCAACGTGCTGAACTACTTCAATGGCGATGGGTTGGGCAGTGGTTTCCCCACCTCGCGCGGAGCGACGTCGCTCGCCGAGTTTAATCGCCAGCGCGACAAGATCATCGCCGCGATGGTTGCGATCAATGCCGACGTTTTTGGGGTGATTGAAATCGAAAACGATGGCAACGGTGCGAACAGCGCAATTCAGGATCTGGTGAATGGTCTAAACACTGCGACCGCTGCCGGGACTTTTGCATTTGCCGAAGGAGTCACTCCGGGGACGGACCAGATTAAGAATTCCATCATTTACAAGCCTGGAACGGTCACGCCCGTGGGTGCTGCATTTAATGATACCGATGCGATTTGGACCGGACAGGCGCGCAATCCACTGGCCCAAACTTTTTCACTCAATACGAATGGTGCGATGCTTGTTTATATCGTCAACCATTTCACGTCCAAAGCCTGTTCCGCCAGCGACACGGGACAGGATGCAGATCAGGGCGACGGGGAGGGCTGCGATAGTCTTCAGCGCACTCTACAGGCCCAGGCCTTGTTGGACTTTGTAGAAGAACGTCAGAACACGACCGGAGAAGCACGTGTGCTCGTGCAAGGCGACCTGAATGCCTACGGCGAAGAGGATCCGATCTTCGAGTTGGAGGACGACACTGCTGATCGGCTAGCGGACGGACCCGGCGGACTTATCGACCTGGCCCAGAAGTTTCTGCCCACGACAAATCGTTACTCTTACCAGTTTGACGAGCAGTCCGGGTATCTTGACCACGCCCTGGCCTCAAAGGAGTTGGAGAAATACATTTCGGGGACGACCATCTGGCACATCAACGCGGACGAGCCTACGGTCCTTGATTACAACGTTGAGTTTAAGTCGACGGGGCAACAGGCTATCAATGTAGGCACCCCTTATCGTTCGTCGGACCACGATCCTATAGTCGTCGGCATTAACCTTCTGTTGCCGACGGCTGCGGATGGCAATATTGTGGGGCGCATTACCGATGCTCATGGGGGCGCCATTCCCGGAGTAGTAGTCAAACTAGCCGGCACGCAGAATCGGAAGACGATCACAGACGCCAACGGCAACTATCGTTTTGAAAATGTCGAGACCAGCGGCTTCTACACGGTGACGCCTACACGGGCCAACTATTCTTTCGGGCCTATCGATAGATCGTTCAGTCAACTCGGAAATCAGACCGAGGCCGGGTTCACTGGATCACCGCTGAGTGAGATTCGAAATCCGCTCGACACATCGGAATATTTCGTGCGGCAGCATTACCTCGATTTCCTGGGACGCGAGCCGGACGAAGCGGGGTTCAACTTCTGGAGCGATCAGATACTTGAATGCGGCGGCGACGCCAGTTGCATCGAGACGAAGCGCATAAATGTTTCGGCAGCCTACTTCCTGTCGGTTGAATTTCAGCGGACGGGCGGTTTGGTGGATGGACTTTATCGCGCCAGCTTTGGACGCGCGCCGAAGTATACGGAGTTCATGCCTGACACGGCGGTGCTGGCGCAGAACATCGTGGTGGGACGGGGCGACTGGGAAGGACAGTTAACGGCGAACAAGCGTGCGTTTATCGATGCGTTTGTAAACCGCTCCAGCTTCCGCGCGGCTTACGACGGACTGAACAACGCGGGCTATGTGCATGCGTTGGTCAACAACACCGGTGTGAACTTCGACGCAAGCGAACGCGAAGGGTTCGTGGGCATGCTGAACCGCGGTGCGACGCGCGGGGAAGTGTTGTTGCAGATTGCCGAGCACGAAGGCTTCGTCGCAGCCAAGCGCAACGCGGCTTTTGTGATGATGGAATACTTTGGTTACCTGCGCCGTGATCCGGATCAAGCCGGCTACGATTTCTGGTTGCGGAAGCTCAATCAGTTTGGCGGCAACTTCGAACGGGCGGAGATGGTCAAGGCGTTTATCTCGTCGGGCGAATACCGCGACCGCTTTCCGAAGTAGGGTCAAGGTAGGTTCAGGCGTTCAGAGTACAGTCTTCAGGTTGCGTCTTCGTCACCAGTCTGGCCTCTCCCTACACTGCAAGCTAAAGCTTGTACTCTATACGCCTGTCCTCGATCAGCTCGTTAACAGGTCGGAAAATAATTAGCCGCGAATTCACGCGGACAGACGCGAAGAAGAGTGTAGCTGCAGGTTTGCGCTGTTCGCGTTCATGCGAGGCTGAAATTCAGAGTGACTAAACTGAAGAACTTTTTTGAGGTCAATCTTGACAAGCTTTCAGAATTGCAGCTACAGTCGTGCCGTTTGCTGCATTGCAATTGTCTGTAGAATCCCAAGTATTTTTCTTCTACCGCCATAGCCCCTGCTCACCGCACAGACAATACGGACTCAGAGTCCCTGTTATTCATTCAGCCTGGTTAATTGCTGACTCATAAGGAATCATTTCCTAAAGATTTGAGGAGGTTTACTTTTTTCATGCGTAAGGTTTGGCTCAATAGCACTTCATTTCTGACGACGTCGCTCTATTTCGGTAAAAAGTTAATATTTGCCCGAGGGCGGATTGCCGCGATGGTGGTTATGCTTTTCGTGACCGCCGCACTCGTGGTTTCAACCGGGGCGTGGGCGCAGCGAAAGAACCCAAAGAGGTCAACCCCCGAGATTACATTGCGCAAGGATTCAAAGGCCCAGCGCGCAAACACCAGGACCCTCGCTCAACGGAAATCGCTCGGCAAGACATCAACTGGCACCAATCAGCCCGACGACGCGGAGCCGGTTATCAGCGGGCCTTTTGAGTCGCGTCTGGTCAAGGCTCGCTCCTTTAATGGCGACCTGCGCAACCTTCCGCAGCGACGACCGGTGGAAAAGGAGAGAGTTAGTGGACGTCCTAAACCGCCCCCCGGCTTTCGTTTGCTTGATAACCCGTCTGCGGCAAAAGGACCTCTACAGCCGTCGGTGGCGCTTCAGGCCGCAGCCGCGCCAACCCCGCTGCTTGTGTTTGAGGGACTTGACCGTGAAAACTGGGGCGCCGGCAGCCCTCCCGATACCAACGGCGATGTCGGTCCAAACCACTACATCCAATCCGTCAATACCTCCGTTGGCATTTACGACAAAACAACGGGCACCCAAATCACAGCGTTTACCTTCGACACCTTAATGAGTCAGGGTAATTTCGGAAATCAATGCGATGCCGAAAACTTTGGCGATCCGGTCGTGCTCTACGACACGTTTGAAGATCGTTGGATCCTTTCCGATTTCGCCTTCATCCTCGACGGAGGGGGCAACGTCAATCCGGCTGCCTCATTCCAGTGTTTTGCCGCGTCCAAAACTGCTGACCCAGTCGCGGGCGGTTGGAATTTTTACTCGATAAACACTACCGGAGGTCTGGGCGACTATCCGAAACTAGGCATTTGGCCCGACGGCCTCTACATGAGCGTAAACATGTTCGCTTACGCTGCCGGGGGCGCTTTTCAGAATGTGCGAGTTTACGCATTCAACAAGGCGCAGATGTATGCCGGCGCGCCGACTGTCCAAAGTGTTGAGTTTCAGGTCGCTAACGACTTCACCGTTTTGCCCAGTAACGCGCGACTACAAACCGGGACGCCTCCGCTGGGAACACCTAATTATTTTGTTGGCAGTTGGAATTTCCTGAACGCGCTAACGGTTTACAAGTTTCACGTGGATTGGGACAGTATCTCGCTTTCCACTTTTACTGGTCCCGACCAGCCGCTTGCAGCCACCAGTTGGCCAAATGCCGCTGTCGCCAATGCCCCCCAACCTGGCACCGCGAATCTGCTGGATGTTTTGCAGATCCGCGCGATGATGCAGAACCAGTACGTCAATTTCGGCGGGGTTGAGTCTCTCTGGAATACGCATACGGTACGTCGAGCGAATACTACCGGTTTTGCCGCGCCGCGCTGGTATCAACTGGCGGTTACCGGCGGAACCGTCGCAGCTAACATTGCGCAGGCGGCGACTTGGGATCCGGACGCGGCTAACGTTATGCATCGATACATGCCGAGCCTGGCCTTGGATCGTGCCGGTAACATGGCGCTCGGCTATAGCACCTCGAACGCCACGGCCCCCAATTATCCGTCAATGAAGTATGCCGGACGGCTCGCGGCCGATCCGATAAACACCTTCAGCCAGACCGAGACCTCAATGTTTGACGGAACTGCGTCGCAGACCACCAGCACCCGTTGGGGCGACTACAGCACTATGACGCTCGATCCCGACGGCTGTACCTTCTGGTTCACTTCAGAATACGCAAACCCTGTTTCGCAGGCGGCTAATATGCGTTGGAAAACCAAGATCGGGAAATTCCAATTCCCGGGTTGCAACGTGGTCGGCGCGGGCGGAACGTTGCAAGGCACCGTTACGCTAACTCCCGGTGGCACTCCGGTCGACGGCGCTACGGTCGAATTGGGAGCTCGCAGCACCACGACAAACGCCAGTGGCTTCTATTCCTTCTCCGCGCTTCCCGCGGGCACCTATCCCGAGGAGACAGCCAGCAAGCCGGGCCTAAGTGAAGACACCGAAAACACCATCGTCATTACGGATGGCGGCACCACAGTCAAAGACTTTACGCTGACGGAAGCGCCCCAGGCCTCTTGTCTGACTGATACTACGCAAGCTGATTTCTTGCTCGGTGTGGCAACGAATCTGGATCTGGCAGCGAGTCCGGGTGATGTAACGCTGTCGAATGCGCCGACTTCTGACCAGTCGAATACGGCTGGCACCACGACGGGCACAGGCTTTGGCACCCCAGCCTGGACAGGTCAGACCTTTATTCCAGCGGTGACGGGCTTGCTCGCCAAAGCGGACGTCCAACTCTTTTGTAACGGTTGCGGAGCTACTCCCCCCAACCTTACGCTTTCAGTTCGCAACACCGCCGCCGGTCTGCCCACTGGCGCCGACCTGGCTTCTGTGACCATTCCCGGCTCTGCCTTTGCAAGCGGCACGACCGTTCTCTTTACGGCCACCTTTGGCGCGCCGGCAACTCTGA
>JANMVC010000146.1:0-12966 GCA_031392315.1 Pyrinomonadaceae bacterium
CGCGAGGTCGTCCTTGCCCTTGAGGTACAGCGAGCAGGCGTGCTTGCGGTGGAGTTCGTCGAGCTTCGGGCTGACCTCGCGCCAGATGCGCGTCTCCTCCGCGTTGCGGCGGCGACACACCCACCAGTGATCAGGACTGGCAACTGCAACCCGAAGACGTAGCTCAGGTCGTTATTGATCTCCTTCATCACGACGAGCGCAGTCTTCCGAGTCGAGTTGAAATCAGGCCGAGCAAGCCGCCGCGGAAATAGGCTCCATTTTCACCGTGCAATAATTCTTGTCAGGCTTCGAGCTAAGTTATATCCTCATCCCGCTCGGCTAATTCCACATGCAGAACGCATCAGCGCTCTTGTTATTAAGGAGCCTCACGATGATTATCTCAATTATCAACCACACCAACGGCGCAGTGAGCGATGAAGAATTGCAGGTCGCGATTCGCGCCATCAATCGCCAAATCGCTCATGACTTTACGCCCTACTGGAGCCTGGGGGCCGAACTGCGATTAGAAGGTCGCAGCGAGAAGAAGCCCACCCGCCACAGCCTGGCCGACATGCGAGGGGATGCTGTGCTTTACGTCTGGGACAAGGTAGACGCGGATGGCGCCCTTGGTTATCACGACAAGAACGACCGCGGCATACCCTTCGGCTTTGTCTTCACGGATCTTTCGAAAGAGTTGGAAGAGCCGTGGACCGTGACGCTATCGCACGAAGCGCTCGAATTGATCGGCGACCCGGAAACGAATCTCCTGGTGGTTGGACCAAACCCCACCGACCGGCGGAAAAGAGTATTCCACTGGTACGAAATGTGTGACGCCGTGCAGGCTGAGAGCTATGACGTCGATGGAGTGATGGTTTCGAATTTTGTGTTGCCGCTGTATTTCACGTCCAGCGACGAGCGCGGCGGTCGAAACGATTTTCTGGGCCGCAGTTACAACGGCAAGACCCTGCAATCGTTTGGAGTAAACCCGGGCGGCTATCTGGGTTACTACGATCCGCAGAAACGGACCAACAACTCATTCTTTGCGCGAGGCGATCTCAAAGCGGAGGTGCGCTTGCAGATTAAGCACAAAGCCAAGGGGGCGCGCCGCTCGATTAGATATTCGCGGCTCGTCTAACAGATCATTCGGGTGACAACTAGATGAGAGCTGTGGTGCAGCGCGTGGCGAGGGCTCAGGTCACAGTCGCGCAAGAAACAATCGGCGAGATCGGAAATGGTCTCGTCGTTTTGCTTGGTATTGCCCGCGATGATTCCGAGGCTGATGCTGATTACTTGTTGGCGAAAATTGCCGCGCTACGGATTTTCGACGACGACCAAGGGACGATGAATCTATCGGTGAAAGATGTCGGCGGCGGTTTATTGGTGGTTTCTCAGTTCACGCTTTACGGTGACGTGCGACGCGGACTGCGGCCTTCATGGATTGCCGCCGCGGCGCCGGAGGTTGCCGAGCCTTTGTACGAGTATTTTCTGAAGCGTAGTCGTGAGGTGATGGAACGCGTGGAAGCCGGCAGCTTCGGCGCTGACATGCAGGTGGAATTGGTCAACGATGGACCGGTAACGATTCTGCTGGACAGCCGGAAACTGTTTTAACCGACGACCATTAACTCCCAAAAAGGAAACGATCCACGAACGAACACGAAATGACACGAACCTGAAAAACTCTTTCTTGTCGCTTCGTGTGATTTCGTGGATCGCCGCTCGATGCTACGTCCCCGGTCGTCTCCGTGCGCATAAGCTGGAGACGGCCAAAGTTAGATCGTCTCTTCACCGCCTTTTGAACTTTCGTTCAACTCGTAGCGATCGCGATCCCGCCGCTCGATCTTGTCGATAAACTCCAGCTCCTCGTTGTCTTCGAAGTTCACTCCCATCGCGTTGGCATTTTCTTCCACCATTGACTGATCGGGTGTCGGGTTGTCGCCGCCGACCGATTCTTCACCGCTGTCGTTGACATCTTCCCAGGTGGCGTCGAGGTCGCCGCCCGAATCTTTTGGGGACGACGCCGTGTTATTCCGCAGCCGTTGGGCCAGGTGCTCGGGATCCTTCGGCGCGCGCGCGATTTCCTCCTCCATGAATTCCTCGATCTCAGGATCGGGGACGAATTCCGGATCATTGCTCAAGTATGAAAATTCTTCGGCAGGTTTCTTTGGCATGTAAGCTCTCCTCAGCCCAATTCGTTGAACTAACGGAATCTGAAATTGATTAACGGCCATCCAGAGTCAGAACCTGGAACGGGGGGATTATCTGCGGGGGATAGCTGACTATAACAAAACAAGCGAGAACTCACCAACACCTTCGACAGTTGGTTTCGGAATCAATCCTCCAGGCATCTGCGATGTCGCTCCGGAGAATCTGTTTTTGTTTGAGGGCGCGGAGATGTCGCTTTCAAAGGGCGAGTTTACGACGGGCCAAGCCGCAATTTCATTGAGAATCGCATATTAATTTGATAGAGTCCGCGCCAACCCAACTTCTGTTGTCGGTCAGACCACAGCCAGCGCCGGGCCCGAACGGGAGATACTTTTGATCGGCCTAACCCTCTCGCATTATCAGATCACTGAAAAACTCGGCGAAGGCGCGATGGGCGAGGTTTACCTCGCGCGCGATCTCAAACTAAACCGCGCGGTTGCGCTTAAATTCTTGCCCGCGGCCCTGGCCAACGATGCTCAGCGGCTAGCGCGCTTCGAGCGCGAAGCGCAGGTGCTGGCTTCTCTCAACCACACAAGCATTGCGCACATCCATGCCCTGGAAGAGCATGAAGGCAAACTCTTCCTCGTCATGGAACTAGCTGCCGGGGAGACGCTGTCTGATAGTCTCCTGGCCGGACCGCTTCCGATTGAAGAAACCCTACGGATCGCTTTACAAATTGCCGACGCACTCAAGGCCGCTCATGAGAAGGGGATCATTCATCGAGATCTAAAGCCCGCCAACATAAAGGTCACTGCCGACGGTTTGGTGAAAGTTCTGGACTTTGGCCTGGCGAAACAATTTCAGGATAGCGGCAAAGAGATCGACACGGAGGCGGCGACACTGCACGTCATGACGATCGCGGGCGCAGTCATCGGCACTCCCGCTTACATGTCTCCCGAACAGGCTTTGGGTGAACACGCGGACGCGCGGGCCGACATTTTTTCCTTCGGCGCGATCGTTTACGAGATGCTCACGGGTCAACGGGCCTTTGCGGGAGTGACGCTTGCAGCGGTAATGCAGGCGGTGGTGGCCAGCAATCCACCATCGCCGCGACGGGTACGTTCTGAGGTCCCGGTCGAGCTCGACGCCTTGGTCATGCGTTCACTGCAAAAGAAAAAGGACCTGCGACAGCCGAATGCGCAGCAACTGATTAACGAAATAGGCGAGATTAACGCGAGGCGGACTGCTCGGTCATCAATGCTAGCGTCGTCACCCGTTCGTGGACTGCGCCACGTTGCCTGGCAGCTTCGCACCTGGAGGCTTGAACATAAGAGAGCGGCGCTGGTTACCTCCGCGTTGGTGGTGCTGCTCATATTGGGTGCAGTCGGTGCCATCGCCCTCAAGCGACGCTCAGTCGCGATCCCTGATGCGGGCCCGAATGGAGGCTTGGCCCGTCTTGATGCAAGCGCCGGCCCATATGAGTTGTTTCAAGAGGGATTCGCCTACCTGGAGCGTTACGACCGAGAAGAAAATATCAACGCGGCCGCTCAGGCATTTCAGGCCGCCCTTGCGAAAGATCAGAAGTACGCTCCCGCCTACGCAGGACTCGGGCTGCTCTACTTATTGAAGTACCAGGCCAACCGGGATAAGCAGTTGCTGGAGACAGCGCTGCAGAATGCAAAACAGGCGGTTGAATTTGATGGCCACCTGACCGTGGGTCGAGTGAGCCTTGGTCGTGTTTATGCCGAGAAGGGCGACTACGATCAGGCCGAGAAAGAATTGCGGCAAGCGCTGACATTGGACCCACTAAACGCCGCTGCCCACCGTGGCCTCGGCGACGTTGAAAGAGGAAGAAAGAATTGGAGCGAGGCTGAAAAGCTTTACCGCAAGGCGATTGAGTTGAACCCGAAAGACTGGGATCTGCGTCTCGCTTTGGGCAGCTTATATTTTCGCGCCGCGCGTTATGCCGACGCCGATAAGGCCTTTGGAGAAGTAATCAGGCTGGCGCCTGATTGTTTTATTGGTTATCGAAATCTCGGCGGGGTCTATCACATGCAAGGCCGTTTCGCCGAGGCTTCGGCCCAATATCAAAAGGCTCTACAGATCAAGCCGACAGCCAGCACGTATTCCAACCTCGGGACCAGTCTCTTCTTCCAAGGGCTGTATCAGCAGGCCGTAGCGGCGATGGAAAAGGCCATTCAACTCGGTGCCAACAACCATCAGATCTGGGCTAACCTCGGCGATGCTTATCGGTGGACCCCGGGTAACGGCGAGAAAGCAAGGGAAGCCTACCAAACCGCCATCCAAATGATTCGCAGTGAACTGACATCCAAGCCCGCCGACGCCGAACTGCGCAGTCGTCTCGATCTCTATCTGGTTAAGCATGGAGAAAAGCAGGAAGCTCTAAACGACGCAGTCGCGGTGGAGAAACTCGACAGGAGCGCCCCAGTACTGGCGAGGCTGGTTTCAGTTTACGAAATCGGCGGGCAGCGCCAGCGGGCGCTGGAAGCCATGGCTGCTGCTCTCAAGGCGGGATACTCTATGGACGAGTTTCGCCGCGATCCCGAGCTGTTAGAACTCCGGAAAGACCCAGGCTTTCTTAAATTGGTTGCGGCGGTTTCAGGAAAACCGCTTGGCTAAAGCCTGCTCGGGATCCCGTTTTATCACCGGTTGGTTTCGCCTTCCTGGGCGCGACCCGCAAACCACGAAAGGACTCTCTTCATGTCAAAGAAAACTCCGCTACCGAGCTATTCGCTCGACGTAGCATTCTCGTCGGCTACTCAACCCCTTTCAAACAAAGATCCAATACTCGCCATGGGTTTTGGTTTCGCGGAACTTATTCCCGGCCAGCATTGGCAGGGAACCGGTCAGGGGACGGAAACGGTTCCACGGACATCCCAGGTTTTCTTCTCAGTTTTCGATACCGCGCCGAATCCTGAAATCGTCACCATGGTAACTATCCATTTTCCCGGTCCGTCCCCTTTCCTGAGTGCCGCTGGGGAGAGTGGAACCACGATCAGCGTGAAGCCTAAAGGCTCACAACATGGTCACAGTGCTGGATGCAATGTGGTGGGCCTCATGTGGATAGTTGGTCCTTTCGTCGTGTCGGGAAAGATCAAGGATAAGACGAAATTTGAAGTCACGGTCTCTGTGACGCTCAAGGATGGACGCGTATTTCAAGTTGACCCGGAGATTATTGTTGATGGCGGAGGCTAGACTCCGGTTTGATAACAAGACGGGCTTTCGGTCAGGCTAGCGCAGGCGAAGGCCGCAAACGCGTTAGCCTGTTCCTTTGTGGCACGCGCATCTGGTGCGTGATTCACGAGCGGCACGCCCGTGCCACTTTTCAAACTGAAACGGACGAGATCGGCCTTCCTTGACGATGAGCGGCGCGAACTCTAAACTGGACTTTGCCATAAAATCCTAATTGTTTTTGCGTGACTAAGCGAGCGACGGCGCTTGCCGGCCACCGATTCCCGGCCCGATCTCTATGCCACAAGGTCCATTTAATTCCATTCAAACTTTTGACGCTAGAGCTGGCCAGACGGGCCGGTTCTATTCGCTACCGCAACTTGAAAAAGCAGGCGTCGGTCCGATTTCCAAACTGCCGGTGAGCATCCGAATCGTGCTCGAGTCAGTGCTGCGCAACTGCGACGGCAAGAAGATTACCGAAGATGACGTGCGCACCCTCGCAAACTGGAAACCCAATGCCGAGCGAACCGACGAGGTGCCGTTTGTAGTTGCGCGGGTGCTGTTGCAGGACTTTACCGGTGTCCCGCTGCTGGTGGATCTCGCGGCGATGCGTTCCGCAGTTGCCCGGCTGCACAAAAACACCGAAGTCATTGAGCCGCTGGTGCCCGTTGATCTGGTTATTGATCATTCAGTGCAGGTCGACTTCTCGAGCACCAAAGATGCGTTTGAGAAAAACATGGCGATGGAGTTTAAGCGCAACAACTCCCGTTACCAGTTTTTGAAATGGGGCACGCAGGCCTTCAGCGGCTTTGGAGTTATCCCGCCGGGAATCGGCATTTGTCATCAGGTGAATTTGGAATACCTGGCAAAGAGCGTTTGGGAACGCAACGGACTTTATTATCCCGACACGCTAGTAGGAACGGATTCCCACACGACGATGATCAATGGTTTGGGCATCGTGGGTTGGGGCGTGGGCGGGATCGAAGCCGAAGCGGCGATGCTGGGCCAACCCGTGTATTTCCTGACTCCGGACGTGGTTGGCGTCCACCTGTCGGGAAGTTTACGCGAAGGTGTTACAGCAACTGATCTTGTGCTGCGGGTGACGGAGATGTTGCGTGGGGCGAAGGTGGTAGGGAAGTTTGTTGAGTTTCATGGCAGCGGCGCGACCAGCTTGTCGGTAACCGACCGTGCGACGATTGCCAACATGGCGCCGGAGTATGGCGCGACGATGGGCTTCTTCCCGGTGGACGAAGAGACTTGCATCTATCTGAAAGCTACCGGCCGCACCGACGCGCAGATTGAATCAGTACGAAACTATTTCACGGCCCAGGGCATGTTCGGAATTCCCAAAGCCGGCGAATGTGAATACAGCGTGCTGCTCGATTTGGATCTGGGCAGTATTGTGCCGAGTGTCGCCGGTCCCAAGCGCCCGCAGGATCGCATCGAGCTATCCAAGTTGAAAGATCAGTTCTGCGAGATGCTGCGGCGACCAGTGGTTGACGGGGGCTACGGCAAATCCAACGATGATTGCGATGCGCGAATCTTCACCCGGATCGGAACGGTCGATGTAGCGAAAACGGCGATTGCAGGGGGCGGCGAGCAAGCGCCGAGTTCCGTGCCCATCGCTGCGGGCGGCGTAGTAACTCCGCAGAACACGAGTGTCTGGAGCGAGACGGAGATGGTTAACAACCGTCCTACGCCGGACCGTCTGGAAGAAGTTCATCCGGAGGAGTTTCCCCATGCCGAGATTGATCTGGGGCATGGCGACGTTCTGATCGCAGCAATTACATCCTGCACCAACACGTCGAATCCCAGCGTCATGCTGGCCGCCGGGCTGCTGGCGAAGAAAGCTGTCGAGCGTGGCTTAACGGTGCGTTCTTCGGTGAAAAACTCGCTGGCTCCGGGTTCGCGAGTGGTGACGGAATATTTGCAGAAGACGGGACTACAGCCGTATCTGGATCAGCTCGGCTTCAATCTGGTTGGTTATGGCTGCACTACCTGCATTGGCAATTCAGGTCCGCTCGATCCACATATCGAGCAGGCGCTGACCGAGCACGATCTGATTGCGGCCAGCGTTCTCTCCGGGAATCGAAACTTCGAAGCGCGCGTTCATCAGAGTATCAAAGCAAACTTCTTGATGAGTCCGCCGCTGGTAGTTGCCTTTGCCATCGCGGGACGCGTGGATATCGATCTTTCCAGTGAGCCGATTGGGACCGGCAGCGACGGTAATCCAGTTTACCTTCGCGATGTCTGGCCCAGCTTGCAGGAAATCAACAGTCTCTTGAGCGCGGCGCTTGATCCTGAAACCTACCGCAAGCTTTACCGCGACTTCGCCGAGCAGAATCCTTTGTGGAATGAAATCCCTACGAGCACCGGCAGTGTTTATGAATGGGACACGCAGTCAACCTACATTCAGGAACCGCCATACTTCGAAAACTTCAGCAACGCCGTCGGAGAATGGCGTGACGTTTTCGGCGCTCGTCCGCTGGCGATCTTTGGTGACTCGGTGACGACGGACCACATCAGTCCCGCCGGGGCAATCAAGTCGAACTCACCTGCCGGGATGTATCTCCAGGAGAAAGGCGTCAGCATTGACGACTTCAATAGCTACGGCGCGCGACGTGGCAATCATGAAGTAATGGTGCGCGGCACTTTCGCCAATGTGCGCATTAGAAATCTGATGGTGCCCGGCGTTGAAGGCGGCGTCACGCTGCATCAGCCTGAAGGCGATCGCTTGAGTATTTACGATGCGGCGATGAAATATGGCCAGGAAAGCGTGCCGTTGGTGGTGCTTTGCGGGCAGGAGTATGGGACCGGTAGCTCGCGCGACTGGGCCGCAAAAGGAACACGCTTGCTCGGCGTGAAGGCTGTTATCGCGCAAAGCTTTGAACGTATTCACCGCAGTAATTTGGTAGGCATGGGTGTTTTGCCTTGTCAGTTTCGAGAGGGAACTAATGCCGCCTCGTTAGGATTGGATGGAACGGAAACTTTCGATGTCACTGGATTGGAAAACGGCGTCAGTCCGCGACAGGACTTGACGCTCGTAGTTCATCGAGCTTCGGGAGAAACCGAGGAAGTCCCAGTGATCCTTCGCATAGACACACCGATTGAGATCGACTACTACCAGCATGGGGGAATTCTTCCGTATGTGCTGCGCCAGTTACTTGCCGGCACGACCGATTTTTGAGGCGGGACGTCCGACAAACTTAAGTTTTTAGTCGTCGCCAACCGCAAGCCACAGTGAATTACATCGCAACGACAAACTGAAGTTTGTCGGACACAGAAGGAGTCACAATGTCATCTGTACAACCAGCCGCAAATAGTCCTCGCAAATACCAATTGATGATTGACGGAAAGTGGGTCGATGCCGAGTCAGGCAAAACCTTCACTACGCCCAACCCTGCCACGGGCGAGATATTGGCCGAAGTGGCCGAAGGCGACCGGGCAGATATCGACAAGGCGGTGGCCGCCGCACGCAAAGCTTTTGAAGGGAAGTGGTCAAAAGTTAGCGCGCGCGATCGTGGCCGCATGCTCTACAAACTTTCGCAGTTGATCGAAGAGCGCACTCCGGAGTTAGCGGCGTTGGAAACTGCTGACAACGGCAAGCCAATCAAAGAATCGACCTACGTCGACTTGCCGCAGGTCGCGGAAAACTTTGAATACTTCGCCGGCTGGGCCACGAAGATTGAAGGCGAAACAATTCCGGTTCCGGGACAGATGTTTAATTACACGCTGCGGGAGCCGGTCGGTGTTTGCGGACAGATAATTCCCTGGAACTTCCCGCTGCTGATGGCTGCCTGGAAGCTAGCCCCGGCGCTGGCAGCAGGCAACACGATCGTTTTGAAGCCTGCTGAACAGACTCCAGTGAATGCGATGGAACTCGGCAAGCTGATTCAGGAAGCAGGCTTTCCGGATGGAGTTGTGAACATTGTTCCCGGTTACGGCGAAACTGCCGGCGCCGCGCTGGCGTCGCACAAGGGAATCGATAAAGTTGCTTTTACCGGCTCCACCGAAGTCGGCAAACGAATCGCCCACGCCGCTGCTGACAATCTGACGAAGGTTTCGCTCGAGCTGGGCGGCAAGGCGCCCAACATCGTGTTTGCTGATGCCGACATCGAGCAGGCCGTGAACGGCGCGATGATGGGCATCTTCTTCAATCAGGGCCAGGTATGTTGCGCCGGCTCGCGTCTATTTGTCGAAGAGGGCGTCAAAGATCAGTTTCTTGAAAGGCTGCAAGCGAAGTCGGCAAACATCGTAGTCGGCGATCCGATGGATCAGGGCACGCACATGGGTCCCCAGGTTTCCCAGGAACAACTGACCCGAATTCAAGGCTATTGCGATGTGGCCCAGGCCGAAGGCGCGACAGTTCTCGCTGGCGGCAAGTCACCTAATCTCGCGGAAGCTTTCCAGAAGGGTTACTTTTTCAAGCCCACCATCTTCTCCGACGTGAAGAACCAGATGCGTATCGCGCAGGAAGAAGTCTTCGGTCCGGTCGTTTCCGTCATCTCCTTCAAAAACGAGGATGACTTGATTAAGCAGGCCAATGACACGATCTATGGTCTTTCGGCTGGACTCTGGACGACTAACATCACCCGCGCTCATCGCTTTGCCAAAGAGATCCACGCCGGCGTGATCTGGATCAATACCTACAACATGTTCAATGCGGCCTCTCCGTTTGGTGGTTACAAACAGTCGGGCTACGGACGCGAGATGGGCAAGCATGCGCTCGACATGTATACCCACGTGAAAAGTGTTTGGGTGGATCTGTCAGGCAAGCCGATTGGCTGGTTTGGGAATTAGGAAGCGCAGATAGATTTCTTATTTGGAAAACGAATTCTCAGATGGCGGCATCTGCCAGATGTCGCCTTTCATCGACGCCTGCTGTTCGAGGATCCGATGGCGGCGCTCTCCCGCGAATTAACTTGGATTCAGAAAAGGAGACGCGTATGCACTTAAGCAAAAGACTCGGCGCCGCCTCGCTGCTGGTGGCAGCGGCGATACTTTTTACTGCCTGTCCCAGCCAGACCACGATTTCCAAGATCAACGCTGACCCGGCGCGCTATCGAAATAAAGAGGTCGCGATCATCGGCACCGTCAGGGACAGCTACGGCGTTCTCGGCAATGGCGCTTATGAGATCGACGATGGCACGGGCAGACTCTGGGTCGTCACCAAACGCGGTGTACCCTCGCGTGGCGCGCGCGTTGGCGCGAAAGGTCGCGTCTACACCGGCTTCAACTTTGGCGGCCGAAACTTCGGCACCGTGCTGGAAGAAACGGATCGACGCTCGAAAGAGAAGTAATGGAGAAGTCTCGGCTGACCCTCGCTTCGAGTTGTTAATAAGTTCGGCGCATGGACGATACCGCAAACGCGCAAACTAACGGCAAGCATGAGATGGTGGACAGTCTTGACCGCGAGTTTGCGCGTCTGCATCTACGCTCCCAGACAATAATCGCGGCCACTCCGGTTGAGCTGATCTACGCAGGAACGAGTCGTGCCGGCTTTGGAACTTCATGTCGTTCGGTTGGCGAAAGCATCTTGCGTTCGGCGGCGGCGATTGAACAAACATTCGGTGGCATTACCGCCAACCTTTGGGATGATCCATTTGAATGGACCCTACCGGAGTATTTATCTACGCCCGACCGGATTCTCGCTCATCTCGAAGAAGTTGAGGCTTTACGGCTGCGCGCATTCAGCAGTTTCGTCGACGACAGTTGCCTTGTGAGACGCGTGGCGACGCCCGCGCAACAAACAGAGTTGCTGCGGGGTCTGCTGAAGCAGACTCTGGCTCGAGCGCTTTCTTTCCAGGATGAGGCAGCCCTTACGCTCCGGGGTCTTTCCGGTATCAGCGCCTCCGGGTTTACTATCTAGCAGATTTTTGGGTGCGGAATCACTTGATCGGTGAGCGTTTAGGAATCTACCCAACGCGAGGTCACTTGGCATGTACTGTCCACAATGCGGGCAACAACAAACTTCTGAGCAGGTTAGATTCTGTTCGAGGTGTGGCTTCCTCATGGAGACGATCGCTGTTGTGTTGGCCTCAGGCGGGATGGCGCCGCGCTATATCCAGCCCGGAGCCCAACCGCTTTCACCGCGCAGCAAAGGCGTGAGGCAGGGCGCGCTGATGATGCTCAGCACATTATTTGTGGTGCCCGTCCTGGCTATCATTATCGTCGCGATTCTGGACGGTCCGGGAGAGCTTGTCGGGCTGGCTGCGGTCACTTGTTTTATAGGCGGATTGCTGCGAATCATTTACGCGCTGCTGATGGAAAGCGCATACGCGCAGCCGGAAACGCATCAACTTCCTCAATATGCGCCGCCCGCGTCGCCTCAGTTTGGTCAACCCGCGCGCAATGTGGGTTTGCCCCCGGCCTCAGTAAACACTGCGCCGAGTTGGCGCCGGCCAAACACGTCGGAGCTGGTCCGTCCTCCCAGCGTCACCGAAAATACTACGCGGCTGCTCGACAAAGACGATCCCAACAGCAGATAAGCTAGCTTCTCGCCCGTTGATTCCAAATGATGTGTGACGATTGAGGATGATGACTGTCTCAACCAGCGAGTTAGCCGAGCAGCTTCGCGAGCGGATTAAACTCGGAGGCCCGCTCACCTTTTGCGACTGGATGAAGGCAGCGCTCTACGATTCTGATGCCGGCTACTACTGCCGCGCCGATCGAAACAGGTGGGGCAGGGAAGGAGACTATCGCACCAGCCCTGAGCGTAGTTCGTTGTTTGCCGCGACCATCGCCCGTTACATTGTGAGGCTCTATGAAGAGTCCGGGAAGCCGCCGTCATTGCACATCATAGAATGCGGCGCCGGAGATGGACGGTTCGCAGCCGCTTTATTGGAAACGCTTCAGGCCGACTTCGCGGAGGTCTTCTCGATTACGCAATACGTGATCGATGAACTGAGTCCAAACTCTCAGTCGTTAGCGCAGAAGCGTCTGGCGCCTTTTGCAGATCGCGTATCGTTTCAGAGATTGGATAATATCCAGACTGACTTTGGTGTCGTCTTCTCAAACGAACTACTTGATGCCTTTCCGGTTCACCGGGTGAAGATGGAAGCGGGACGGCTTCGCGAGTTTTTCGTAGATGTTTCTGCTGACGGAGAGTTTGAATGGACCCTGGCTGCGCCTTCGACGGAGCGCCTTGCGGCATACTTCCGGTCATGCGGTGTTGAACTTGGAGAGGGACAGGTAGCCGAAGTCAACCTTGAGATCGAGCCGTGGCTGCAGAGAGTGGCGAGCATTCTGCGCACGGGTTACGTGATCACTGTGGACTACGGCGCGGAGGCGAGCGAACTTTACCCGGCAAGCGCCGCCGATCCCCGTTACTTCGGCACGCTCCGAAGTTTTCAGCGGCATCAGGTCATGGATAACGTCTTGTCCAATCCAGGTGAACAAGACCTGACTACAACTGTAAACTGGAGTTTCGTGCGAGCCGCAGGCGAGCAACGAGGATTGAAAGCCATCGAGTTTGAGCGGCAGGACAAATTTCTGCTGGCCAATGGATTGTTGGAGCAGCTAGAGACTGAATCGAAACGCCATCAAGGCGAAGCAGAGAAGCTGCGACTTAGCAATGCGGCCCTGGAAATGATCATGCCCACCCGCATGGGAGCGCACTTCCAGGTCATGGTCCAGCAGAAACAGAAGCCCGAC
>JANMVC010000575.1:0-1634 GCA_031392315.1 Pyrinomonadaceae bacterium
GCCGCGTGGGTCAGTAGTGAAAGTAACGCTCGAACGAGCGGCGGATAAACGCCTCGAGGTGGTCGAACTGACCCGGGATGTGGTAGCGCAGCCGTCAATTCCCGACGCCTACCTCATCAAGCCCGGTGTTGGCTACATCGACATGACGCGCGGGTTTAACTACACCACCATGGACGAGCTCGAGGAGGCGCTGGCCGCCTTGCGCTCGCAGGGCGCGAGTTCGCTGGTGTTGGATCTGCGCAACAACCCGGGCGGATTTCTGGATCAGGCGATTCACGTGGCGGAAGTTTTTCTGCCGAGTGGTCAATTGATTCTGACGCAGAAGGGTCGCGGCCCAAATCGGGACAATATTTACTACTCCCGCAACCGGGCAGCCGATACCACGCCGCTGGATGTTCTGATCAACGAGTTTTCGGCCTCGGCCTCGGAGATAGTTGCCGGAGCCATGCAGGACCACGACCGCGCGCTGATCGTCGGTCAGACCAGCTTCGGCAAAGGGCTGGTGCAGAGCATCATTCCGCTTGATTACGGCGCCGGACTGACTTTGACTTCAGCGAAATACTACACACCCTCCGGCCGCCTGATTCAGCGCGACTATTCGGACGGCGGATTCTACGACTACTACACGCGCGGCGGCTCGCAAGCCCTTGAACGAAAGGAAGCTGCGCCGAAGCCCACAGGGTCGGAATCAAAAACAGACGCCGGCCGCGCAGTTTACAGCGGCGGCGGAATCGCTCCCGACGAAGAGGTGGCCAGGCGCGCCGTCACCAATGTGCAACTGCGGCTGCGCAATCCGATGTTCTTCTTCGCGCGTGAGTTGGTGAATGGACACATCGCTGGTGAAGCGAGTTATCGAGTTGATAGTTCAATCATCGAAGGCGATGGATTGCAGACAGCCGGGTTCCCATTGAGCCCTTCGGTGCATCGCGCGTTCAAGAATTTCCTGGCGACAAACTCTTCGTGGGCTTCGCTCGGGGCCGAAGTGGATCGCAGTCGTGAATTCGTTGAGGTCGAACTCGGATACTTTCTGATTACTGCTGCCTACGGAAATACCAAGGGCGTCCAGTTTTTGATTCAAAACGATCCGCAGGTTGCCAAAGCCATCGATGCCGTCCCCCGCGCCCGCAAACTCGCGTCGGCCGCGAGCCAGTATCGCGCGCAGCCATAGTTTATTTCTGAGATGAATTCCTAAACGCCGCGCCAACGCTCGCCAGCGGTTGTGCGAATCTCACCCAGCTGGAAACCTTCACCACGGCCAGTTAACAAATTTGCCGTCATAGGAATTGAAACTGCCGGGAATCCGTTTCAGCTATAAAACACGGTGTTGCACCTAAAACCGGCTTGTGGTATGGTGCAGCCAGAAAGTGAAACGCATTTTGGGCCAACTATGACACGAGCGTTGAAGTCGTTAATCAATACTGAAGAACTTGGGCGCGCGATTCGCCGGCGACGGGTAGAGCTCGTGTTGAGTTTGCGCGACGTGGCGGACCAGACAAACGTTTCTGCCTCGACGCTTTCGCGTATCGAGAACGGCACGGGGAAGCCTGATGCCGATAACATCGCGCGGCTTACCTCATGGTTGGACATGCCACTGGAAAGAATCCTGACCGGACGGTCTACCGAAAGCGGCGAAG